>DBRK01000032.1 GCA_002306315.1 Patescibacteria group bacterium UBA1370
TTCTGGCAGTATTGCTGGCCATTGTGTTGGTAGCTATCAACCCAGCCCGGCAGTTTTCTCAGGCCAATGACACCAAGCGTTCTAGCGATGTCAACGCAATCCTAAACGCCATTCACCAATATATGGCGGATAACCAGGACCAAGTTCCTCCGGGAATTGTTGAAACTCCCGCTGATGTCGGTTCAACCGAGCTCTGTGGCGCGCTGGTGACTGCTTACATCGCTGCTCTGCCTACAGATCCGCTGTCTTCCTTGAACGGTGATCCCATGCCTTCTGACTGTGCTGCAGCCGTTGAGACCGGATACCAAGTGTCCGTCAGTGCTGCTGACAGGAGAATTACCGTTGCCGCACCTCTGACCGAGGTTGCTGCAGAAGACATTACTGTCACTCGGTAATAAATCGCAAAGAAATCAAAAAGGCCCGTTTCGGCGGGCCTTTTTTGTTGTTATTCTTTTATATATAAATAGATGTTTTTCTCAACTGTTTTTGGTTTCCAATTGGGAAAACTAAAATTGTTGGAGATTATCCTGGTTCCGGGTTTAGTATGTTTCAGCAACTGAGTCTCCAAGTTCTTCATGATATTGCTGGCGCCATAAATCATGATGACGGAATAGCGGCTAAAGTCAGCATTCCAGAAATTGTGAGTGTGCACAGAGGCAAGATTGCTAAGCCGCTCAGCTCTGATCCGTCGATGCGATTGGTGTACCAGTAGCGGATTAATCTCATATCCTTCAACCGATACCCCTTTCCTGGCTACTGCCAGGACTAGTTCACCATCGCCGGAGCCAAGATCGGCCACTCTGTCGCCAGGCTTTAGTTTTGCTAATTTGATCATTGTTTCAATTGCTTCAGGTGTGCTGGGGACAAAAACTGGTCCGGTCAGAACCGGCACACTTTGGATAATTTGTTTGGCTAAATAAAGGACAAAAGCAGAAACTAGAAAACCGGAAATTACAGAACCCAGTAAATAATGGGTAACCATCTATTTATATTGTAGCACCGTGACATAAACTAGAGTGACTCATGCCTCTTGTGCGGAAACGATTGCCGGCCGGAAGAATAAGGCTAAGAAGACCCCAGCCAAGAAACCGCCGATATGCGCAAAATAAGCAACACCGTTTGCTTCCAGACTGACAGCACCAAAGCCTTGCAGTAGCTGAAAGACAATCCAGAAGAAAAGCATCACATAAGCAGGCACGGTTGCTTGTTTGAGAATAAAACCAATGGGTATGATGACATCAACCCTCTGACGAGGGAACAAAACCAAATACCCGCCCAACACCCCGGCAATAGCCCCAGAAGCCCCGACTATCGGCACCGCAGAGTCAGCAGTGAGGAAAACTTGCAGCAGCATGGCAATAGTGCCTGTCAGCAAATAAAAAGCCAGATAGGAGATATGACCAAAAATATCTTCCAAATTAGTTCCAAAAACATACAGGAAGAGCATATTGCCAAAGAGATGCAGCAAGCTGCCATGGATAAACATACTCGAGAAGATGCTGTACAAATTATTCCCTCTAATGATGTCAAAAGGTACTGCCGCGTAGGTAGCAATAAACTCAGACAGTTCCGGAAGGGAAAGCGTAAAGGAATACGCAAATATCAAGATATTGGCTATGAGCAGCGAATAATTGACCAGCGGAAAGGTTTCCGGTTCGCGGTGGTCTCTCAGGGGTATCATATCCCTAAATCTATTAGATTTCGGACACAGACCTGACAGAGCAGAGTAAACAAACCGTAAACTTCTGATTTAGCTTAACCGGCAAGATTACTTCCGGGAAGGCAGCAATCTTGCTTTGTAAACCACAATGGCTCCCAACCCGGCCAGGGTTCCGAGGACAGAGACAAAGAAACTCAGGATAGGCACCAATTGCAGCAGGTAATAAACGCCCAAGCCCAGCGCCAAAGTCAGGAAGAGGCTCAGTCCCCAACCAAAACGTCCTGTCAGCCACTGGCCAAGAGCCAAGCCAACGACCAGCTTAGTCAGGTAGAGGTCAATGAAGAAGAATAACAGCAGCAAGAATGCCAGGGGAATACCAAGAATTGTGAACAAAAGCATGAAAAACAGCGGTCCCACCAACAAAAAGGCAACAAATCCCCATAAGACACTTGCCAGCGGCCGTTCGCTCAGGGTGTCTGCAACTCCTGTACTAACTTTTGGCAGGAAGTAAAGCAAGAGCGCTCCAACCACCATGGCAGAAAGATACGACCAAATTTTGAGGCCGGTATGAGCTCCAGACCAAGCTGCACCAAGATCACGCGCCGGTTTGCTCAAATCCTCCGTGCCTTTGGAAAGAACTTCCTTAATTGTCCCAGAAATGCTGGCAGCTGGTGAAATATTGGTGTCAGCTGAAGTCGGGTAACTCAAGTCGCCGGCAATGCTGGCGTTTGGACCAATCTGCAAGCTTTCTACACCCGCTAGTACCTCGCCCTGCACCGGGGCATTGATGACTGCAGACCCAGCGCCAATCAGCAGGTCTCGGCCGATGGGAGCGCGATTAGTGATGTTGCCGCCGGCAGTCAACAGGCTGCCACCGATACTGCTTTCAGAATCTATAGTGATGCTGCCGCCGGCCAATGTTGCTCCTTTGGCAATTTCTGCATTGTTTACCAGGATTGAGCCGCCCGCAGCCCGGACATCTTGTCCCACCGAGCCGGATAATATCAAATTTCCTCCAGCAGCCAGAACGTCCCCGGTCACAGTGCCATTAATTTCCACACTGCCGCCGGCTGCGTAGACATCACCCTCGACAGTGCCATTGATAGTCACGCTCTCCGCAGCGATAAACAAATCTTCGCCAATCACCTCGTCTTCATTCACCACAGCAGTAGTTTTTCCGGTGATAACTCGAGCTTCCGCTGGCTGAGGCAACAACAATGGGATACAGAGGAGGGGAAATAGCAAGAGGGAAGCGGAGAGTTTATGGATGTTCATATGAGATTGAGTATAAAATGTTGGATAATTGTCCGCAAGAGGCACGCTATAAGCGTATATCTGAGAGCAAAGGTGCTTCTCTAATGTCTCACTCCGGGCAGCACCAGTAACCCATAACTATTGATATTTACTGTATTTTATTGTATAATAAAGTATTATTAAGGTAACGTAAGACTTTAGTAATAATTTACTTCTTGTACCTATTTCCTGCCCGGGAAGGTAGAATGAAAAAATTTGCAATAGGCGCCGTCGTTTTGATGATGGCTTTTTTTGTGGGGATGGGGGTTGTCGGTGTCGGTACAGTGAATGCAGGCAACCATGGTGGTGGAAATTCTCAGAAAAATCACAAAGTCAGTATTTGTCATGCTAAGGGCTCAAAGCAAAAAGCTTTCGAGAAGATTTCTGTTGATAAAAATTCAATCATAAATAGTCCAATAGATGGTCATGGTAGACATAAAAATGACATTATTCCTTCCTTTAAATACGAAATAAATATCCGAGGTAAAAAGGAAACCAAAGAATATCTTGGCAAGAACTGGTCCAAAGAAAATCAGAGAATCTGGGAAAACGATTGCAAAGTGCCTGCCAAACCAGATCCAATCAACTGCAAATGGGGTGATTTTGGTCAATGTCACTATTTTGATGAAGATGCCCAGTGTGGATGGGGCAAACAGTTTCGTTCAGTAGTTCAAGAAGCCAAGCATGGCGGCAAACAATGCCGAGGTGACAAGTGGAAGCTCTGTTTCACTAAATGTGAAGATTCCGGAAATGGTGGGGCAAGTCCTACCCCGAGTCCAACTGCCTCTCCTAGCCCATCGCCAGACAACCCACCCATCGGCGGCGTCGATGATGGCAAGTCAGCCCGCTCTTCCCGGATGTGGCTGGAAAGCCTGACCTGCGAGGATTTGAGAGTCCGAGCTAAGGTAGAGGTGAAATTTGAAGACAATCCTGATGACGATGTCCAGGTAACCTTCAAATATGGCGACAAAACTGTCACCACCAAAACCGACAAAGACGGCCGGGCGGGCGCCAGCTTTGACTACACCGGCGAGGACGATATCACCGCCGAGATTGATAAGTATGGCAAAAAACATCTCAAAGTGAAGACGTTGAGCTGCGATAGTCAGGGTGATGTCTTGGGTACAGCCACAGACGGCCAGGTTCTGGCGGCCGAGACCATGGCTGAAACAGGTGTGGCCGCGGATATGCTCATGTCTGTGTTAGGATTAGAAGGAGTGGTTTCTACAGCTGTAGGCGCCCTCCTTTATGCAAAAAAGAGGCAGTAATCCTTCACCATCAGAAGAAAATAAGAGCTCAGGCAAGTGGTTCCTTCGGGAGCTGCTGCCTGAGCTTTTGCTTGGCATAGGTATCTTTTCATTATTGGTGTCCGGTGTGCATTGGCACCTGAAAAACCGGGCGCTTAGCTTGGATGCAGAGCTAGTCAGGACTTATCAGCAACAGCCGCAAAAACAGGAAGTTATTCCGGTTCATATTGAGATCCCCTGGTTTGTTGATGTGCCGATAGATGAGGAAATTTACGACAACGGCAATTGGACGATTTCTGAAAACAACGCTTCTTATCTTTCCCAATCCGCCCGACCCGGCGAGAACGGCAATGTAATTATTTATGGACATAATAAAAGGGAAATTCTCGGCAATATCAGAGCCTTAAAAGGTGGAGAGACCATCACATTGACACTTTCAGACGGCAGTACCCGTGATTATGTGGTTGATTTTCTGAAAGAGGTCTCACCAACGGAGGTGCAATATCTGCACCCTACCGACACTGAGACACTGACGATTTACACTTGTTCTGGTTGGTTGGACAGCAAACGGTTTATTGTGCAAGCTAAACCTGTTTAGATCTAGCGGGACGTCCAGAAGCTTCCAAAAACTAGACATCATAATATTTATTCTAGTACTCAAAATCCTTTCCAATAGTTTTTATTATAGGAAAATATTTGTGACTTAGCTTACTAATTTAAGATTTATTAAGTAATTGTGTAAAGAAATGGCAAGAAAATGATTAAACCTGAAAAACTTTTCACATAATCTGGAAACCAATACAATTTCTGAGGCTACTAGAATGTTATTAACATATTTTTCTTACAATATTCTTGTTCCTTTTATGTAGAGCCCTGTTAGAAACTTATCTGTATGTTATACAGAGCCTCTACACACGGCAATCAACTCCAAAAATATTTCATTATCACCCTATTTGCAATGACCACGGCCGCTGTTTTGACAGCGGCTTTTTCGGTGAACCATGTTGTCACTATTTCCGCTGAAGAAGAGTTGCCCGACAAAGACGCACTCACAACCAGCATCAAGTCCCAAGCTAATGAGGAAGTAAAAAACAGTCTTTCCGGATCTTCTTCTGGTTCCAGCACTAATGTCACCAACACTGGCGATGACGCTGAAGTCAGCAATTCCAATGAATCCAACACCGACGCCTCCGTCAACAATACAAATACTGCCAATGTATCCCAAACCATCAATGCTGATGCTAACACTGGATACAACGAAGCCAGCCGCAATATCAGTTTTGGCGGCAATGCTGGGGTCATCAACACGGGTGATGCTTCTGTGAATGTCATCGGAGTGGTTAATGCCAATAGCAACACCACCGGTATTAACGGCGGCGGCGGATATGGTTCTGGAGAAACCGACATCGTTAACACTGGAGACGATTTTTCTTCCAACACATCGAATAGCAACAACACTAGGATTGCTGGCACCAACAACAATTCAGCGACTATTTACCAAGCAGCCAACACCTCGGCCAATACTGGCAATAACGTCGCAGACCGCAATATTAGCTTTGGCGGCAGCGCCGGGGTGATTAATACCGGCAACGCTTACACGACCGTAAGTTTTCTGACCACTGCTAACCAATCGGTGATGATTATTGGCGGTATTGATGATGGCAGAGGTGGACCTGGCAGCGGCGCCACCATTATCACCACCGGTGATCGGTACCGCGGCCGGATGGGGCAATCCACCACCACCAATATTGATGTCAACAATCACAACACCGCAGTACTCAACCAGAATACGAATGTCGTCGCGGACACCGGCTACAATGACTCAAGCCGGGGGATTTCCAAAGGCGGTGATGCCGGGGTCATCAACACTGGTGATGCTAGGATCAGTCTTTACTTACTGGCAGAAGCCAATAACAACAGTACCGAAATTGACGGCTCTTATTACCCATATTACTCGCCGCTGAGTGTAGTAAATACCGGCGAAAACAGTGAATTTTCTTCTGAAACAGAGACTGACACAGATATTAAGGTCAATAACAACAACACCGCTTCTGTCAATCAAACAGCCGACCTGATTGCCAACACCGGCCACAACACGGCTAACCGCAACATTAGTTTTGGCGGCAATGCCGGGGTCATCAACACTGGTGATGCGGTAATCGAAGCCTGCATGGTGGCTGACGTCAACAACAACGACACCCAGATTGCTTACGCAGTCGGCGGTGTTGATCACACCCCAACTCCTTGGCCTTCAACCACACCCACACCTACCTCGACTACTGACCCCGGTGGTTCCCACGACCCGACAGCTACACCAACACCGAAACCCAGCAACAACTCAAATAACAACAATAGTGACAGCGATGGCCAAGGCGGTCACAACTCAAGCTCCAACTCAGATAACTCCGACGACAGCAGCAATAGCGAAGGCATTGCACCCCAGGCAGAGGAGCGCACTTTAGGCAGGGGTGGCATTAACTTAGACCCTGGTGAGGTCCTTGGCACGATCCACGAAATCATTCCTGAAACCTTTGCGGCGGCCGGCAGTTTGAATTGGATCGGCCTGCTCAAAGCTTTCGCAGTCTTAGGTCTGGGCTACACGCTCGGGTCCTACAGACAATCTAAGTTTCGCAGTACAAATTAATAATTCTCAACTAGAAAGGAGGTGAAAAAATATATGAGAAGAAAAATTCAAAAGATGCTGAAAACGTCATTCTTAGCGGCTTTAACTGTGGGTTTTGCAGTTGCAGTACCTATGGCTTACGCCTTGACCAACTCTACTTCTTTCGTCAACACCGGCGATGACGCCGTCATAGATACAGAAGCAGAGGTGGAAACAGACGTAAATGTTACCAACAGCAACACCGCCACAGTGACCCAATCGGTAGTGTCCAATGCCAACACTGGCAACAATACTGCCAATGGCGGCATTGGTGGCAGCTCGATCACAACCGGTCAGGCTCTTGTTGGCGCAGGTGTTTCTGCTAATACCAACAGCAACTTGACCGCTTTGGAATTCGGCGGGTCAAATTTGGCCAGCAACTTGACTGACATCGTTAATACTGGCGATGACGCACAAGTTGAAACCGAGACCGAGATAGAGACTGATGCCACGGTAAACAACACCAATAACGCTAATATTACTCAAGCAGTGGTTTCCAATGCCAATTCTGGCTTCAACGAAGCTAATGATGGTATCGGCGGTGCCTCGATTCGTTCCGGTAATGCCAACATCTTGTCAGAACTGGATGCGGATGCGAACCACAACACAACCCTGTTTGATTTCGGTTATTGGGGTAACGGCCAGGGGCTTCTGAACGACACAATGATTACCAATACTGGTGATAATCTTGATGTCGAATCAGAGGCTGAGATGGAGACTAACGTCAATGTTGCCAATTTCAACACCATGACTTCGCTCCAATCCATCGTGGCTAATGCCAACTCTGGTTACAACGAATCCAACGGCGGTATTGGTGGCGCTGGTATAGTGTCTGGATCTGCAGCCATCGCTTCTGCGATGAGCGCAGCAGGCAACACCAACCTTACTGGTATCGGCGGTTCTGGACTTGGTCCGGCTTCATCTAATCTGTCAGATATAGTCAACACTGGCGATGACCTGGAGCTAGAGAGCGAAACCGAGGTTGAGACCGACATTACCACTACTGGCACCAACACATTTGTTGGAACACAGACATATGTCCTCTCTTCCAACAGCGGCTTCAATGAGACAACTCAAGGTATTGGGGGATCCTCTATCTTGTCCAACGGAGCTGGCACAAGCGCGCTAATGAGCACTGACGCAAACCATAATTCCACAGTCTTTGGAATGCTTGGTTTGCTGCTCAACATGCTTGCCCTCTAGGCAGCTCGTAGCATAACTTTTTCAGTATGCAAAAACCCCCAGAGAGAAATCTCTGGGGGCGCGCTTATCAGCAGTATAGCACAAATATGAAGCTTAGAAAAAAAACTCTGCCTATTTTGATTGGCATTTTTTTGCTTATCTGGGCCCAAACAGTCCCGGCTGCTTTGTTGTGGGCGGTAGAAGCTCCGGTTGCTAGTCAGAGTGCGGAGGTAGAAGCTGGGGAAATTGGAAATGGCGAGTCAACAGAGGAGGATAATGAACAGGAGGGGGCAGAGCCGAAGCAACAGTCAATAGATGAGGTAGATAACAATCAGCAAATAATTGAACAGGCAGAAGTTCCAGCTAACGCTTCCGCAGCCACCAATTCTGGGGAAATAGCCACAGCGACAGAATCCGCATTGCTCATTCAGGATATATCCCAGACATCAGAAGCAACTGAAGCCGCGGTTTCCCAGAAAAAATCTGTTGATCTCAATCCTGATGAAGCTAAACCAGACACCACTGAGTCAAAAGACGATGAGCCAGACACAGCCGCAAACACCATTATCACCGGCGATGCAACTGCCTCCGCCATCTTGGTCAACGAAGCCAACACCACCATCATTGGAGAAGCACAAGCGTGGACGCTGGTGAATTACGCACTTTCCGGAGAAACCGGAGATGAACTTGATTTAGATTTTTCTGACATCCGGATTAACTGCACGTCGGAGCAATTGCAAGCATGGCAAACATATTCTGAGGAAATGATTATTAACAATCAAGCTGTCACAGATACCGAGGCTGTAGCCAATTCTGAAACAGGCCACAATCAAGCAGGAGATTTAATTGTTACCGGTGATGCTGAGGCGAGCGCAGCGGTGGTGAATCTCATTAACACTACCTTGATTGGAGACTGTTGGTACTGGGGTATGATAAATCTTTTTGACCCCTACACCGGCGATATCATTTTGCCATATGAGAGCCAGTTTCTGGATGTGCCAGCTGCCAGCTCGCTTGCCTCTGTCAGCGAAAAGAGTATCTCAGTTACTAATGAAGCGGACGTCACCAATACAGCCAATCTGGAAGCGGAAACAGGTAGAAATGAGTTGATGAATGGGGGTACTGTCGAAACCGGCTCAGCTCAAACCTCGGCTCAAGTTGCCGACCAAATCAACACCACAGTAGTTGGTGATCGTTGGCTGCTGCTGGAAATTTTCAATCCCCAGTATTGGACGGGGGCGCTAAAAGGTCTAGTGGGGAATTTTTCGCAGACCGCCAACTCCCTTTTTCTCTGGTTACCACTTCCCGCAAGCAATGGCGGCAATCAGACAGCGGATTCAATCTGGTCTCATATAGCTGTTAATAATTATGCTGACGTTCGTACCACTACTTCGGTTTATGCCGGTACCGGAAATAATCTTGCTACTAACACCGATGCCGTTATTACCACTGGTGATGCCTCCGCCCGCTCAGCGATAGTCAATCATATCAACACCACTTTGATCGGCAGCAACTGGTATTACATGGCTATTAATCTTTTTGACAACTTTAATGGCAACATCATTTTTCCTAGGGCAGACCTTGAGGTAGCCTTGGGAGCTGACTCGAAAACGGTTCAGTCGGGAGACGTCTTAGCCGTAGTTGTGCCAGTTCGCAACAGCGGCTTGTTGGCAGCTGAGGATATTCAGGTAACCGTCACCCATCCAGAAACCCTCGAGTTGGTTGGATATTCAAATGGGTCAGGTCTAGCCGGCGGTGTTGTCAGCTGGTTGCTGCCGGTGTTGGATAAGGGAAAGGTCCAAGTATTAACCCTCTATTTTCAGGCAAGTGAGGTGGATAAGCCCGTAAAGGTGGTTCTGTCAGCCACCGCTGCTTCTGCCATCAAAGAAGACAACTACGTCAACAATAAGGACCAACTAAGCATCGCTGTCATACCGCCAGCGCCGGAAAGAGCAACAACTAAGGACAGCAGTCGCGGTGGGATAGTTGCAGAAGAAACGACCGGATTACTAACAATGCAGCCGCAACCAACAAACAACCCCAGCGCTCTACCAGCCAGCCGGGTTTTGGGGGTGTTTGACACAGCTGATTCCCTGCCTGGGCTGCCTGAGGACGAGCAGAGAACAGTGCTGCAGTTTCCTCTTCGCGACATGTGTTTGCCTGATAAGCAGATATCACCGCAGGTTCTGGAAGCAGGCTGGATAGGCTTTTTCAAACGACTGTGGCTATTTCTCACCACCCTGTAACAGCTGTCGCTCTTACTCTATTGTTACCGTTTTCTTGTTGCTTTTAGCTTTCCATATCCTTAAATAGCGTTCTTACTGAGAAAGGAAAGTGAAATATGACAATGCAGCAGAGGCTCTATCAGCAGGTTCAGGAAGTACTTGAAAACGATCCTCGGGTTGATGCCAGAAAAGTCAAGGTGACGGTGGCGGGCAGCGTAGTCTTTTTGTCCGGCCGGGTGCCTTCATATGCCAGTATCAGTGTCGCCGAGCACATTGTCAGAAAAATCCCCGGTGTCACTGAGGTTCGGAACTTGCTGTTAAGCCAATTTACGCCCTTATTTGCATTGCCAGAAGACAAAGTTATTAGTGCCGATTTGGAGCGCAGTTACAGATGGGACGCTGGCCAGCGCCGAGTAATTGGTTTGCAGGATAACTTAGCTAGCGGCAAAGATGGCGCAGACTAATTTCTTAGAGAAGAAAGAAATACACTCATTTTTTGTCTGATCCGGCGGATAGTTTCCGGTTGTTCCTGAGATGGTATGGGCAGTACGTCGAGGATTAATTCCACGTCTTCTTCGGAGATGACAAGGTTGGCATCTTGCCCGGTTGGAGCAAATTTGTTCACCAGCAGTTCATCGGCGCCCGAATCAGCGAGGAGCTGATGGAGGTACTTGAGTTCAGAGTCGGTTAAGGAAATGGAGCCGCGGTTCATATTTACATTGTACAATACCTAACAAAAACAGCCGGCTTTTGACCGGCTGTTCGTTTTCAATCTCGCAACACTTTACAAGTATTGATCAATCATTGGCTTGACTTGTTCAAATGGCAACGCGCCGGGAATGAGTTCCTGGGCGCCATCAGAGGTGACAATGAATGTGCCTGGGGTGCCTGTTACACCGGCAGCACTGCCTTCGTTCATGTCTGTGTCAACAATGCTGGCTACATCACCGGCATCGACACAACTCTTGACTTCGTCTGCATTCACGCCGCTGGCAGCAATTGCCGCATCAATGGCAGCGGGAGTGAGTGTGCCGCCCAGTTGTGAATTCTGGTTGAAGGCTTCGTCCGCGAACTTCCAGAATGCGTTATTGCCGCCGAGTTTGGCTACACACTCAGAAGTGATAGCTGCCGGTCTGGCATTCGGATGGAAGCTAAGCGGGAAATGGCGGTAAACCCAAGCGACATCATCACCATACTCTTCCATAATCTGTTGCATGGTGGGATGGAAACGCTGGCAGAATGGACACTCGAAATCTGAGTACTCAACCAGTACAATTTTGGCATTAGGATTGCCGATGATGTGGTCATCGCTGTCCACTTCCGGCAGGCTGGCCAATTGCGCTTCAGTCGGGCCGGTAGGGCCGGCTGGCTGTGGCACGGTTGTGTCGCCGGCAACAGCATTATTGGCAGTGGTACCGCGGCCGCCGCGGAGCATTTGGTTCTCTGTCCAGAGCGAGCCGGTGACCACACCACCCGCAAAGAAGAGGAGGACGAGCACTATGATCACAAAATTGTTAGCTACAAACCCCAAAAACGCCTGGAGTGAGTATGGGTTATTAGCTTGCGCCATCTTAATCCTTACTTAAAAGCTTAATACAGTACTACGAAGTGTAGTGTACTTAATTAGAGGTGTCAACCTTTTTTTCTGAAGCTGCCATTTTTTTGGCTTCGCATACAAAGGCATTAATTGCCTCCGGTCCAAACCGGTCGGCGAAATTTTGAATTACCTGCCTGGCTTGCTCATGAATAAAAGCTTTCTTGGGTTCTGCCGTGGTGTAATAGTAGCAGCGGCCTTCTTTAGCCCGCTTGAGTACGCCCTTTTCTACCAGCCGACTCATGATGGTCATAACGGTGGTGTAAGCCAGATTTTTTGTCGGACAGGAGTTGAGACTCAATAACACGTCCTGGACAGAGGCGCGCTGTTTTTTCCAGACTACTTGCAGGGTATCCCTTTCTAAGGGACCGAGGGCATAGGGGCTTGACATACTACAGATTGTAGGTATTTCATCATAAAGCTGCAAGGGTTAGGTCTGATATCTGGCAAGTTAGGGTTGCATTAGGGTTTCGTTAGGTATATAATGAAAGTATGACTATCCAGGCACTCAGCCCGAGACAGCAGCAAATTCTTGATTTTATCAGGAAATATACTGGGCAGCATAATACTTCTCCGTCCTTGGCAGAAATTGCTGCTGCTATCCGGGTGACTACCAAAGCCACTGTGGCCGAACATCTCGGCGCTTTGGAAAAAAAGGGCTATATCCGCCGTATTCCCGGTGCTTACCGGGGCATTATTTTGACTGAAGAAGATGAAGGCACAGTGGAGCTGCCCTTAGTTGAGGTGCCTCTCAAAGGCATGGTGGCTGCCGGTGCTCCGATTGAGGCTTTAAGCATGGAAGAAACAGTCAAGGTCCCCCGCAAGTTGGTTCCTCATGCCAACCGTGAATATTTTGCTTTGCAGGTGACTGGCAATTCGATGGTGGAAGACGGCATTTATGATGGAGAAATTGCCATTATCGAGTCCCGCAACTGGGCTGACAACGGTGATCTGGTGGTAGCTCAAGATGAAAACAATAATGTCACTCTTAAATACTTTTATCGTGAAAACAACCGCATCCGCCTGGAGCCGCGCAACAGCCGCTACCGGCCGATTTATCCCAATGAGTGCTACATTCTAGGTTTATTCCGTGGTATCACCACTGCCGTGGAATAATTGTGTCGCTGGGGCAGCTGGCTGCCGGCGCCGCCAATAACAGAGCAGACAAAGAATGCTAGGAGAAAGGAGTGGGCAGATGTTTACCAAAATCAATGAAAAAATTGCTGTTGTTGGTACTTACAATGATTCCACTTTTATCCCCAAAAAATTTCTTTGGCGCGATCGCATCCTTAAGGTTGACGAACTCACCTTTGTTACCGACACTCAAGACGGCGGCATCAAAAACCGCATCTATAGCGTGGTCAGTGCCGGCAATGTTTACCGGCTGCTTTTTAACCGCGAAACCGAAGAGTGGTTGATAGCCGAGGTGTTCTGTGACTAATCAGGTTTCAGCCAGTGCCGGCGGCTTATGGCTGCATGTTGATATCAATTCCTATTTTGCCACCCTTTTGCAGCAAGAAGTTCCCAGTCTGCGCGGCAAACCCATCGCCGTGGTCAAAGATGCCGGCCGTACCTGCGTCATTGCTGCCTCCAAAGAAGCCAAGCTCTATGGAGTCAGAACCGGATCGCGCCTGCATGAAGCCCGGCAACGCTGCCCGGAAATTTTGGCTTTGCCGGCCAATTTCAGCCAGTATCTTTCGGCCACCAAGCAGCTTAAGACCCTCTTTGAGTCACTGGCGCCTGATGTGGAAATTTTTTCCCTTGATGAGGCGTTTATTTGGCATTATCCCTTGCGCCGCCTTTACCCCGATCCTTTGGTTTTTGGCACAATTATTCAAAACCGGATTAGGCAAGTGTTGGGCAGTTGGGTCAGCGCCAATGTCGGCATCGGCCCCAACCGTTTTTTAGCCAAGGTCAGCAGTGAAACTTCACCCAAAGGCAGTGTCAGCCTGGTGAATGAAGATAACCGCGATGCCCTGTTGGCCTCGGTTTCGTTTGCGGATGTTTGCGGTATCGGGCCGCGGCTGGAGCGGCGGCTGCGGCGGATTGGGGTGACTGTGCCTTACCAGCTGAATTTTATTGAAGATGTGGTTTTGGAGCGGTTTTTTGGTCCTTATTGGTCTAAGCAGCTCAGGAAAATGGGCCAGGGCGAGGAGCCGGATTTGCTGCAGCGCATTGATGCCCTGGAGCACATGAAGAGTGTCGGACGCTCAATCACCGGTTACCACCTTTGCGATGATGAGGCCATCATCCGCCGGGTGTTTTATAACTTGGTAGCCGAAGTTATTTACAAGGTCCGCAAGATGAATTTAGCCGGCCGGTTGGTCAGTGTGGCACTGATGGGCCACAGCGGCTTGTATTGGAGCGACCATGTGACCCTGAAGCGCTATATCCGCCATACTTCGGAGATGTTTGACATTGTTTATCGGCAGCTTTACCGGAGCTGGGAGAGGGATTTTCCCATCATTAAGTTTATGGTTCGCTTGAGTTTGCTTAAACCCTGGGATGAAACGCCCAAAGAGTGGTTTCCCGATTGGTGGCAACAGGAAAAAATCGCCGTCGCCATCGACAAACTTACCACAAAATATGGTTTGTTTACGGTGACCTCCGGGGTTTTTGCCGGGACGGGCAAGGAAGCAATTATCAGGCCGGAAGTGACCGGTTTCTTAGGGGACAAGAATTTTCAGTTTATGGAGTAACAGAAGTTGCAGGCGGATGCTAAATAGAGCCAAGTTAGCGCCGGCGTTTCTTGGAAAATTTGCTCAAACCAATCTGGATGATGGGCCAAACCGCAATCAAGCCTTTGAGCGTGTTGGAATTAAAGAGAGAAGTGGTAAAGCTGACCAGGCTACTGCGCTTAATTTCTTCTTTGATTTTCTTGATGCGCTTATAGAGGATAAATACGGTGATGAGGAGGCCAATGAGAATCAGTGTCCAGATGATGATGTAGGCGATGCCCAGTGTGTAAAACCATTCTTCTAAAGTCATAACAAGCCTTTGCGCTGTCTTGTTCAATTATGCCTTATACCAAGCAGCGCTGCAAGGCTGTCAGCTGCCACTCAGCTCCTCTTTGAGAGCCGCCAGATTAGGGACGATGTAGATTTTCTTTCTTCGTCTAATGCTTTTATTTTTAATTAATTGGTTAAGCTCGCGGGAAGCGGTCTCCCGGCTGGTACCTGCCAATGATGCGATTTGCTGCTGGGTTAAGGGCAAAGAAATTTCCAGCTGGCCTCGGGGTGTTTTATTGCCAAAACGGTTGGTCAGCATAATCAAGGTGGAAACGATTTTGTTTCTAGACGATCCGAGAATATTGTTGGAGATCTGTTGCAGCAAACCATCAATGCCAGAAAATACTCTGGTCAGCAGGCTCTCCATGACTTCAGGATTGTCTTTGAGCATTTGCAGGGCATCTTGAGCCGGACAGCGTCGCAAGCTGACGGGTGTCAGAGTGTAGTAAGAAAACGGATTTTGGCTTTTGGCCATGACTGCCATCATCGGGAAGAATGCCCCGGGTTTAAAAATTGTAAAAGATATCCGCTGCGAGTCGACGGTGGTAATGTATTGTTGGACGTAACCACTTTCTACCAGAAAAATATGACGCGGCGGGGTATCTATGGCGATGTGTTCGTTCTTGGCGTAGTGGATGAGGGGATATTTAGAAAAGAAGGCCTTAACGGTTTTTTCCGGAGAGACTTGCATATAAGTATTATACTCCGAAAATCATATCTTGCAGGAGAGATTGATTCAAAAAAAATTCTAAGGCCTCTCTCTGCTCCATTCAGTTGCTTTTGCATTTATGTCAGAGTGCGATATATTATTAAGCACTATGGCCCGAGACAAATTTGCAGCCACCTGGGTTTCCCACTCAAAAATTAATGATTTTCTCACTTGTCCCCGAG
This sequence comes from Patescibacteria group bacterium UBA1370, assembly GCA_002306315.1. Classification (GTDB taxonomy): domain Bacteria; phylum Patescibacteriota; class Microgenomatia; order UBA1400; family PJMF01; genus UBA1370. The sequence continues at coordinate 15,763 of DBRK01000032.1, forward strand.
CATACTATCTTAAACATGTTTATCGGGATCCGGACACCGGCAGCAAGATTCAATTAATGAGCCCATCTTTGGCGCTCGGCTCAGCTGTACATGAAGTGATTGAATCGCTTTCAAAGCTTCCTGCAGAAAACAGATTTAAGGTTTCTCTACTGGAGAAATTTGAAGATGCCTGGAAAAGAGTCAGCGGCAAACGCGGCGGCTTTTTCGACATCGATACCGAAGAATCCTACAAGGAAGAAGGCCGGACGATGCTGCGCCGAGTGATGGCCAACCCCGGCCCTGTAGCCAGATTAGCAGTGAAAATCAAGACAGACTTGCCATACTATTGGCTATCTGAGGAAGACGAAATAATTCTCTGTGGAAAAATTGACTGGTTGGAATATTTGCCGGAATCAGACAGCGTCCATATTCTTGACTTTAAAACCAGCAAGACTGAGGAAGACAGCAGTTCACTACAGTTGCCAATTTATTATTTATTAGTGCAGAACACCCAGCACCGGACAGTTTCCGGCGCCAGCTACTGGTATCTGCGTTTCCGCGATGAACCGGACGTGCAGGAATTGCCAGATTTGGAACAAGCTCATGAAACGGTACTGCAGGCGGCAAAGCGGATGAAAACTGCGACGAAGTTGGGCAACCTGAAATGCCCCCATGGAGACCAAGGTTGTAGGTCTTGCAGGCTCATGGAGCAGATCGTTCTTGGTGAAGCGGAGTTGGTTGGCACCACCGAATATGGTCAAAAGATTTTCGTCTTACCGCAAAAGGAAGACGGTGACATCACCCATGAGAGCGTGGTTTTGTAAGCGTTAAGTAGTTTCCCGGCGTTCCAGATGCAGCAATGCAAAGATTTTTTGAACCTTGCTGTCCGGCAGGTGATAGCCGTGCTGCAACCGGTATAAAGGCAGACTGGACTTGGCAAAGTGACTAAAGCCGACTGCAAACACCACTATGCTGGTGCCGAGCAGCAACAGGGAAGCTAAAGTAGTCAGCCAATGATTGGAGAGTTGAAAAAGTGTGCCGCCGACAGCGATCAGACCAACCATTGTCCGGGCGTATGAGAGCAGGGTGCGTTCGTGCGCTAGCAGAGTTCGGTCTACAGCCAGCTGGTCACGCAACGTCAACTCTGTCGAACTGTAGTGGTCGTACACAGATTTTGTCATGAAATATCAGCACAATGAAATTGAACCACGAACATAGTAAACCCGTTGATTTTATTGCACAACCCCCTTTTGAAACTTTTCAGCTCGATTGCCAATGACAACTTTTGTATACTAGAAATAATGACAGAAAACACCTCTCCCAACTCGGATGCCGATCTGAAAAAAACTTTGACCGAAATCAACGAACGGCTGAAGAAACGCACTTCGTTTAAGTATATTTTCTTTTATTCCCTTGTTCAGGGCATTGGGTCAGTGATTGGCGCCACCCTGATAGCTGGAGTCTTAGTCGCGATTGCTGTCAAGATCTTAATGTCCTTTTCCTCAATTCCTATTATCGACCAGCTTTACAGCATGTATGGTTTGAATGAGTCTTTTGAAAATTTCAATAAATAAGAATTGAATAAGGTTGGGGTTGTTCAAATATCAGCCATTCATGTGCGCCGGTTTGTGGTTATACCTGGTTTTTGCGGCAATTTGCTTGGAGGTCAGGCTCTTGATAGCTTTGGCGGCGACTACGTCGCCGCCGGCAGCCAGCACCCAGTGTACCAGCCAGGGAACGATGTTGCCGACACGTTTGGCATTGCGGATTGGATAGGAATAGGGCACTGAGTGGTCGAGAATAAATCCCAGGCGGCGAATTTCCGGTTGGATATACAGTCTTTCGACTCGGCGTTCTCTGATGGCGTCAGTAACATCCTTCCAGCCGGTAACAAAATTTGTAAATTTTTCTTTATCCTGCAAAAACTGACTTTTTATCGCCGCGCTGATGTGTTCCTCAATCCGATTTTCTGTGTCGGTGAGAAGCTGGTTTTTTGTGTTGATGACTTTGTTGACCAGAATCGGTTCGAAGCTTAGGCGACCGCTAAATAATGTTGTCGCCCAACGATCGACATAAGGTCCAAAATCGCTGCTGTAGTACACCACAGCATTTTTCCAAGTCAGATCATCGCCAAAGAGCTTCATCACTTCCGTTTCCAGGTCCGCTAATAAGGCCTTATCGGCGCTGATTTGGCGCTTTTCGACTGTTTTGGTGCCGCTGCCTTGATGAATACCACCGGCATCGACTGCGTGGCGGCCTAAATATTCTTTGGGAGTTGGCTCGTTGTATTGGTTGGGGATTTTTTTCACTGTTTCCAGACGCTTGCCTTTGAGGGTATTGAGAATTGCCAGCTCGTTTTCTAGCTGGCAGATAATGGCAATATTTGTTTTACGGATCATACGAAACAAGATTGAGAGATCAAAAATCTTGCCCACGTAAATATGAGTATCCGGTTCGTTGTAAAGAGCAGCAATGAGAGAAAAAAGACTGGGAAATTCCTGTTTACCTTTCGGACTGGATTTCTCCAGCTCTTCAGCGTTGAATTTCAGATACAAGGCAAAGCCTTCCTCCCGCTCTTTCAGGTTGCTGACGAGTTTCAGGGCATGGTCGGTAACCACTTCATGCATCCGAGACAAGTGCGCCAGTTTGGAGTGGCTGCGCAGCCCTTTGAGGATATGAGACTTTAGCCTGGTTAAAACGTTATCGAGCGGCAGTTGACCGGCTTTTTCATAGAGGGTGATTGAGTACGTGTTGTCGGCAACAGCGCTTTGGTTATATTCTGTTAACTGTTTAACCAAGCTAGTAAGCTGCAGCACGTCAGCATCCTTTCTCAGAGTGAGTGCGTGTGGTTCTTGTTGAATCACTATAAAAAGCTACGGTCAATTTCAAATATAGTTTCCGTAACAGGCCTGTAAGAGGGTGATATGGAAAATAAAAAGCCCTGGAAGTTTTTCCAGGGTTTTTTATCTGTCCAGCTGCCTGCTTGTAATTTCACACCATACGGGGAGCGGGTGAGAATCCAAAACAGGTTGGGTAAGAGTTATGTAACAATATTTCTATTTTGATGCCTTAGTTAGTTATTGATGCAAAAGGATGGAGTTTTGCAGGTGTTGCGACTAACCGAGGTCTTGAGGTTTGCCTATTTCCTGCAGTTTATCTGCAAGTGGTTTGTCCGGCAGTTGATCTGCGTCCAGCCCTTCGTTATTGGCAGCGAGCAGGCTGGTCAGGATTTGGTTGGCTTCTTTGGCTTTTTCAATTGGTAGGAAATTTACAAATGGCGGCAGCGAGTTGGGCAGGAAAGTAAGGCCCTTTACTTCTACCTCCAGACTGGCAAAAAGAATACTGATTGATACCCGACTGGAAATGATGTCCTCAAGCATGATTGGGATAATCTCTTCGACCCAAAAAAAGTGCCGGTATATGAAATCAACCCGCTTGCGATAGATGATTATTTTGTCAGGAAAAAGGTCAAATGGAAAAACTGCCGAAACAGTATATAGCGGCTGGCCAATATCTTTTTCCAGCTCATCTACCGCTGCTGCCTGTTCATTTCTGGTAATTGTCGGATTTGTTGTCATGGAGATTGGTAAGGTAGTATGCAGTATTTGTGTATGATCAGAGTATGATTGCCATTACAGCCGGGTAAAGCGTGTTGTACAATACAATCAGGAAGTATGATCAATGATTTGCAGCTTAATACTGGTTTATTAACTGATCAAAAAAATGTTACAGAAATTTGCAGAACTGGCTAAAAAGCCTTGGTTGAGGATTGGTTTTTCCTATCTTTTCATGTTTCTGTGCGTAGCCTTGTTTGTGTGGTTAAAATTGATGGTTTTGGGTGGGGTCTCGCGCGACACGCCGTATTTGTTTATTCTGTTCAGCGTTTTTATCAGCGCTTTTTATGGCGGTTTTGGGCCGGGAGTAGCCGCGACTTTGCTCTCGTTGGTGGCAATTTATTATTATTTTTTACCGCCATATTTTGAATTTGACCTGCTTTACACTTCTGATTTTGAAGAAATTATTACTTACATTATGGTTGGTTTTGCTTTCAGCTGGCTTCTTGACCAGCAACGCGAGTATAAATCCGACCTTGAAAAGATCATCGATAGACGTACCGGCCAGTTACACAAGGCTAACGAGGAGTTGCAGCGCAGCAACAAAGAGCTCGAGGATTTTGCTTATATTGCTTCACACGATCTGCAGGAACCGCTGCGGAAAATTCTTGCCTTTGGCGATAGGTTTGAGAGCAGGTACAAGGACCAGCTGTCCGAGGATGCTATTGAGTATTTAGACCGGATGTTGCGATCCGCCCAAAGGATGCGGGTGCTGGTTGAGGGTTTGCTGACATATGCCCGGGTGGCTTCTAAGGATATTCCCTACCGTCAGGTAGAGTTGCAGTCGCTAATCAGAGAAGTGTTGGATGATATGGAGGTGACTATCGAGGAACAAAAAGCCGAAGTAGTTGTTCATGAACTGCCGGCAGTAGAGGCCAATCCCATTCAGCTGACCCAGGTGTTTCAAAACCTGATAGGCAACAGCCTCAAATTTCACAAACCCAACGAACCGGCCAGAGTCAATATCGAGGGTGAGATCATTGAAGACGGTGAGCAAAAGAAGTACGCCAGAGTTAGGGTTGCAGATCAGGGCATAGGCATTCCTGATGAGTACCAGGACAAAATCTTTAACATTTTTCAGCGGCTGCATGGCCGGTCGGCATATGAGGGCACTGGTATTGGTTTGGCGGTGGTGAGGCGGATTATTGAGAGGCATAATGGAGCGATTAGGGTTTTTAGCAAAGAGGGCAAGGGAACAACCTTTGAAATGGATTTGCCGCTTGTACATCGTCATAAATAAAAAAGTATGAAATATAGGACAAATATTGGTATAACTAGTGCCGGAAGAATTGCTAGCATGAAAGAAGAACCAGCCATAATCTTATTAGCCGAGGATGATCCAGACGACATACTCCTGACTCAAGAGGCAATCGAGGAGAGTAATATTGCCGGCTCATTGGAGGTGGTTCATGATGGGGCTGAGCTGCTGGACTATCTGCGGGGTACGGGAGTGCATAAGAAACGCAAGAACCAACCACTGCCGACACTTATTTTGTTAGATTTGAACATGCCTAAAATTGATGGCAGAGAGGTTCTTCAGCAAATCAAAGCCGATCCTAAGCTGCGGATCATTCCTATCGTAGTGTTGACAACATCGAGATTGCCAGAAGATGTGGTCACTTCTTATAAATTGGGGGTAAATTCATTTATTACCAAGCCGGTAAAGTTTGAAGATTTTGTGGATATTATGAAAACGATTGGCAAATATTGGTTCGAGACTGTAGAATTGCCGGTGGTCAGGAAGAAGTAGGCAGTGGTGTGATAGAAAAAGAACAAGTTACCGTCGTTGTCATTGAAGATGATCCTGACGACGCTTTCATCATTCAGGACTTGCTTAGTGATTCCCGCTTTTTGGACGCCACAGTCATAGTTGCCTCCACTTATGCAGAAGGTATGGCAGAGCTAGACAAAAACTGTGGTGATGTTTACCTGATTGATCAGCACCTCGGCGCTGGGCTGGGCGTTTCCCTGATAGAGGAAGCGCGCCGGCGCGGCATCAAAAAACCCCTGATCTTGTTAACCGGCAACGACAGTCCCGAAGTCGACCAGGAGGCTCAGCGCGCCGGCGCTAATGATTACATTGTTAAGTTTGAGCTGACCACCTCGATGCTGGAGCGGACGATCCGTTATGGTATTGCTCAGTGGCTGCTGTTTAAAAACCAAGAGCAACTATTGGGGGAAATGTTGGCCAGGCGTGAGGCAGAAAAACGTGAAGCTCAATGGCACCTGCTCAGCGAAACATTGCCCTACGGTTTGTGGCTGACCGATGCCGAAGGAAAGATTGAATATATCAGCTGCAGTTTCCTGAAATTAATGCATTGCCACGCTGGTGATGATATATCAGACTTAGAATTTGCTGACTTGTTGCCCAAAAAACTTCGGCAGCGCTGGCAGCGGACGCTGGAGCGGGGCACCCCTTGGAATGAAGACATAGAGGTTACCTCTGAGAAGGGTAATACCATATACATCCTGTCACGCGGCATGCCGGTTCACAACCACGCCGGCGAGACTATCCAGTGGGTGGGTATAAACTTGGATGTGACCCAGGAGAAACGGTTGGAGAAACGGAAGGACGAATTTCTGAAGATTGCCAGCCATGAGTTGAAATCACCGATTACCAGCATTATTTCCAGCCTTTATATACTTCGAGATGAACTGGGTAAAAGCGACCAGCAAATTGGTTTGGAATACGTCGGCAGAATGCAACGTCAGCTAAACAATTTAACTCAGCTGGTAGAAGACTTGCTCGACCTCTCCAAAATCGAGATGGATAAGCTGTCTTATCACCCCCAAATCATCAACTTGCGCGAGCTGATTCACGAAGTCGTCGAGATGATGTCGGCGCAAGCTACCCACGCCATTGAGTTAGATATGCCAGAGGATGTTTATCTGGAAGCCGATCGTCACCGGCTCAGTCAGGTCTTGGTCAATCTCCTCAGCAATGCTATTAAGTTTTCTCCAGATAAAGACCATGTTAGCCTGACAGTGAAGCCGGAAGAGGAGATGATCGTCATTCAGGTATCTGACCAGGGCATCGGCATCCCTGAAAAAGAACTGCCACGGGTTTTTGACAAATTCTTTTCAGGCGAAGAAGACCAGGCGAGGAAAATTACAGGTTTGGGATTAGGACTGTTTTTAACCAAGAAAATTGTCGACTTGCACCACGGGTCAATTTCTGTCACCAGCGAAGTTGGCAAGGGCACTACTTTTACGGTGATTCTGCCTATAAGGCAAACTAAAACTACTCTTTAAGCATGTAACCAAAACCCCTAACGGAATGGATAAGCTTGGGTTTGTTGTCGTCTTTGTCAATTTTTTTCCTGAGATAACCAACGTAGACATCCACCACCCGGGTTTCAATCTCCGGGGACGACTCCCAGATGCGGGCAATGATCATCTCCCGGGTCAGCACCTGATTGGGATTAGTCATAAAGTAGTGAAGCAGCTTGTACTCCTGGGGAGAAAGGTCGATGCTTTCTTCACCGCGTTTGACTTCGTGGGTTTTGGGATCCAGGGTTAAGTCGCCGACTTGCAACATTTCGTCGTCAGAGTCAACCGTCCGCAGCCGGGCATGAACCCTGGCTTTGAGCACTTCAGGCTCAAAAGGCTTGGTCATGTAATCATCGGCGCCAAGATTCAGGCCACGGGCCAGGTCGCGGGAAGTATCCCGGGCAGTCAACATCAGCACCTGCGTTTCCGGTCGCATATCCTTGATGCGTTCGCAAACGCTTTCGCCATCAATATCTGGGAGATTTAAGTCAAGAACGACTAGGTCTGGGGATACTTTTTCAACTAAATCGAGGCCTTCAATGCCTTTGCCGGCGGTATAGACGGTATGGCCTTGGTCAATCAACAGTTTTGCAACGAAATCTCTAATATCCTTCTCATCTTCTATTACCAAAATTATCGCATTCATAACAAAAATTATAGCAGAAAGTTCTTACAATTGCTAATAGCAAACGCTTGAGTAAAGTGTGATATTGAGCACAAAATGCTGCTCAGTTTTACAGTTTTCCGATGAGTTTTTTATGGAAAAAATGCAGAGTTTTGGGAAACTTGCTGTTGTTCTTTAACATAGCCCTTACGATGCGAGAGCGGCCAATTGCGGCCGTTTTTTCGCGCGGTGAGGGTATAAAAATCCGGAGGGAATATGGGTGATTGGTTGCTGCCCATTGGGGCGGCTATCGGGTTCTGTGGAATCCTGCTCGTAGCGCGGGCAGGGTTCTACAAAGAAAACTCCAGGGCACATTTCTCCTTAGGAGTAGTCCTTCTGCTGGTGGGTCTTAGCCTATTGGCAGCAGGAGCTAGATGAGCCGGATTTATTGGCCGCCCTGAAAAGGGCGGCTATTTTTTGATAAAAGAAGCGATCAATATACATATCTATTGTGTATTTTCATTAGTCAGATTACAATGTACATCTGGTGTAACACACTATAGGCTCTTTAACATGGTTACACCTTCGAAAGAAAGAAAAGAATCGCCGAACTCCCCCCGGAGCGGGGGGAGAACAAATTCTCGGCGGTTCTGACTTTCTTTCGGGGGGAAGTCAGACCGCAGAGGAGG
>DBRK01000033.1 GCA_002306315.1 Patescibacteria group bacterium UBA1370
TTATTTCCCGGCACCACCCCGTCTGCCGCCAACATGACTGCAGCTTTGATATGATCGGCAATCACCCGGTAAGAACGCTGAGCCTGCTCAGAGTCTTCATAGGCAATACCGGCGATCTCGCTCAGCCGCTTAATGATAGGGCTAAAGACGCCGGTTTTAAACATGTCCGGTTCATCAGTCTGTGCTGCCAAAATCCTCTCCAACCCGCCGCCAAAATCGACATTTTTCTGCCGCAGTTCTTCAAAACTGCCATCCTCAAGTTTGAGATACTGCATGAAGACCGAGTTGCCGATTTCCATAAACCGGCCGCAGTCGCAGTTGACATGACAAGGCTGATCGGCAAAGCGGGAACTCTCATGAAAACCCCTGTCCGCGCCAAAATCATAAAAGACCTCACTGTCCGGGCCGCCCGGCTCACCAGCAGGCATGTTGTCGGGAACACCCGCCCGCGACCACCAGTTTTTGGTTTCGCCATAATAAAAAATCCGCCCGCTCTGCAGTCCATTCACTTCTGCATCGGCCACCACCTGGGCATCTATTCCTTTGCTGGCAAAGAGTTGCCGCCAGATCTCAACACTCTCGGTATCGCGGGGAATATCCAAATCATCATTGCCGCTGAACACGGTCACATACAACCGGGCTGGATCCAAACCAACCTCCTTAGTTAAAAATTCAAAAAACCAAGCCAACTGCTCTTCTTTGAAATAATCCCCCAGTGACCAATTACCCAACATCTCAAAAAAAGTGGTGTGGCGGTTGTCGCTCACTTCCTCGATGTCCTGACTGCGAAAACACTTCTGGATGTCGGCAATACGCCGGCCTTCGGGATGAGGAGCTCCGAGCAGATACTCAATCATCGGCTGCATACCGGAGCCGGTAAAAAGCGTCGTCGGATCATTTTCCGGAACAAGGGAAGCCGAGGGGACAATGGCGTGGCCGCGGCTCCGGAAAAAATCAAGATATTTTTGGCGCAACTCATTTGGGTGCATGGGGGTATTATAGCGGTTTTTTGGCCGATTGAAGAAAGGGAAGGAAAAACAGAGTATTTATTTGCTAAAAAAAGCCTCCCCCGAGTGAATTTTCACGGTTTTTCACGAATTTTCACAGGCATTTCACGGTGAGAATTTCCAGGCAAAAAGCGGTTTTCACGCGTGAAAATTATTGGCGGGGTTCTGACTGAGTGTCTGTCTTATCCGTTTGATGTCTCTTCTCTTCGAGTTGTTTTGCAGCTTCCTCCGTTTGTATTCTTACTGCTTCGGCGATCTCCCTGATAGGTCTCATTCTTTCTTTGCCACCACCACTTCTTTTCCCACCATAGTCTTCATGGTTATACATATATCCTTTCTTATCAATTTACGTTACTAGTTTAAAAAAGACTAACAAAGTCACACTCCCTTAAACCTCTTGCCTCTCTTCTTGCCCTCAGCAGCAGGCTTCTTTTTAGGCAGTCCATCCACGATAGCTTGCGCCTGCTCCTGCAAAACGGTAATAAGCTCGGGCAGAGAGATGTCTGTTGATTCAATCAAGCCTTCTTCGTAGAGGCGGCTTTTGACTTCATCAATTTTTTTGCGAAAACTCACGCGCAGTTCGCTGCCTTTTTCGGTGCCAAACAGCAAGTAACCAACCAACCCGGCCACGATTCCCACGGCAAAACCGGATGCGTAAGAACTGTCGTCTGCGGTCTTTTTTGCCATATTATGCCTGTCCTTAGATCTAATCTGTTACTTGCGCCGGCTAGTGTCGCCATCGCGGTTGATCCAGTCAATAAACAACTCGATCATTTTCATGCCGGTTTTCAAGCCGGCAGCCGCCCCGCCCAAGTTAGCCAGCGGTGCAGTGATAACATCTACTTTGTGCTCGACACTGTCAAGAGTGGTGTTGATTTTTTTTAGAGTTTCCCTGAGTTGCATCAGTACCAATACCAGATAAATACCGACTACTGTCAAAACGATAGTCAGGATGCACAGGGCACCGGCAAAAATAAATGGCAAGTATTCCATAAAACTCCTTTGTTTCAGTATACGCTAGTTCATATGGTTGCGGGCAAGTTCACTTTGGTCGTCAACAGCATAGTCCCAAACTTTTCCCACCACCGACTGCCTCAACTAAAAGCGGACGTGCACTGTGCGGTTGAGGCGGTTGGTTTTGCCGCGGCGATCGGTAGCTTCGACGGTGATTGAAGAGATGCCCTCTGTGGCCACAAACACCTCGGTGGCGAACGAACCATCGGGACGCAGTGCCACAGGTTGGGAATTGACGGTGACCACGGCTTCCGGAACGGTCTTGCCCTCAACCACTACCCGAGAGGCAACAATGGCATCATCTTCCGGTGCAGCCAGCGTTAGCTCCGGCGGTTTGTTCAGGTTATACCATTGAAAACCGACATAACCTACCAGGCTTAAAAACACAGCCGCCAACCCTAACACAAACAACGTCACCGGGGTGAATGTCCGGCCCCGTTTGAGCACCGGTTTGATGAATTCCCGGGGAACTAGTTTGCCCTTGGCGCTTTCCTTGTAGTCGCGCCGGAGCAAAGCGAGGAGCGGCTCGTGGTCAAAGCCGAAGACGCGGGCGTAGGTTTTGATATAGCCTTTGACAAAAGTGGCCGCCGGTAACTTAGAAAACTCATTCTGCTCCAGCGCCTCGAGATATTCGCGACGGATACGCGTTCTTTTGGATAACTCGCCTAAGGAAATATGGTGGGAGGTGCGTTCTGCCTTGAGCAGTTCACCTACTGTCCTGGTAGTCATACTTAAATGCAAACTAAATTTATTTGAGCCGGCCGAGGCTTGTTGGCAGACCTGCCCGCGCCCGGTATAACAGCCTTATTGCAGCTTGTTGCGTACCGCTGCCGCCACCCGGCCGCCATCGGCTTGACCAGCTGCTTTTTGCATTACCGCCCCGATGATTTTGCCCATATTTTTGTCTGCTGATTCGGCAATGGCTTCATCTACCAAAGCTTCCAGTTCGTTGTCACTGAGCTGAGCGGGCAGGTAAGCTTCTAAAACAGCGAGCTTGGCATCTTCCTGCTCCACCAGGTCAGTGCGGCCGGCACGCTCAAAATCTGAGCGGGCGTCTCTAATTTGTTTGATCTGCCTGGAAATTATCTTCTGCACGCCAGCGTCATCCTGAACGCCTTCATCTATTTCGACATTTTTAATTTCTGACAATAAAAACCTAATGGTGCCCAGCTTATCAGTATCCTTGTCACGCATAGCCTGCTTCATGTCTTCGGTGAGCTGAGATTTGATGTCCATACTTTCTCCAGAGATAAATTTTTAACCCATATTAATGATTGTGCCTGTTATTGTAGCACGCTCTGCCGGACAGAGAATGGGGTGTGAATCAGGTTAAGGACCAGCTGGGACTGCATCAAGGATGGTAGTCAGCAAGATATCCAAATCCTGCCGGGAATATGCTCCCTGCAGCAACTGATATTGGGCGGGCTCCACAGCCCGGTTAATCATCACTGTGCTGGGGGTGCCGGCAATGCCGATCTCGCCAGCGTTGTTGCTGTCTGCATCAACCAGTTCGGCGGTTTCTCCACTTTCCAAGCAGGCACTGATATCAAAACCCATGTCGGCTGCCAGCTGCTTGGCGGACTCATGGTTGGTAGAACGGCTGGTGCCGTTGACTTCGGCAAAATAGCGATCGACGAATTCCAAAAAAGCTTCGTTGCCGCCGGCTTTACCCACACACTCGGCTGCCTGGGCTTGCTGAACAGATCCAACAATCGGGAAGTGGCGGAAAACATAAGCAACTTGATCACCATAATCATCAAGAACCCCTTGGATTGTCTGGTGATAAATTTTGCAAAAACTGCAGTTCAAGTCAGCATAAGTCACTAACACCACCGGAGCCGTGTCCACTAAGCCTTCAGTGTAATCTTCCTCTGCAATCGGGGTGACCTTTTCCGGCTGCGATGTAGGTGCGACTACTTGGTTGCTGGGAGCGGTGGCGGTTTGTTCGCGCAGACGGCGGTTTTGAGCGCTGAGAACGAAAGCGATCACCTCGATAATTACAATAAAAATTGCCGAAAAAACTACCAGGGGTTTGAATTCGTTATTCATATTGTGAGATCTGAGCAGCAATGGGCTGATACTCCGTATATACTGATATAGTCTGATGTAAATATCAAGATGGTAAAATTGCCTATGTCCCGAAAATTATCAGCTTACGAAAAGAACTATCTCCTCCGTCAAGGTATCAATCCCACAGATATAGATAAATTCGGGGAAATGCCCGTGGAATACATCGGATGCGAAGTGCAGTTTCGGGAGTTGAATCTGACAGTCAACCCTGATGTGTTGATTCCCCGAGTGGAAACCGAAGAATTGGTTGAGCTGGTAGTGGACAGACTGGACGACTTGGTGGCGGCTGACTCGGAGCCGCTGCGCCTGGCTGATATCGGCACCGGGTCGGGTGCAATTGCAATATCTCTGGCGGTGGAGTTGAAAAAAATGCGGCTTGCCGCTGAGATTGTGGCTACTGATGTCTCTGAGGCAGCCTTGGCGGTAGCAAAAGAAAACGCTCAAAGAATATTAGGAGACAGGAAAAAGTCCATGGTAAACGTGAAGTTCTGCCTGAGCAACTTGTTGACTAACTTGCCCTCGCAGCAACTTGACGCCATTATTGCCAATCTACCCTACATTCCTTCTGAGCGCCTCCCCTATTTGCCAAAATCAGTTGTCGCCTATGAACCTGAAATCGCTTTGGATGGGGGGTCGGATGGCTTGAGATTGATTAAACTATTGTTGAGTCAAGCAAAGAACTATCTCAAGCCCAACGGTTTGGTTTTCCTGGAAGTAGATTACACGCATACCAGAGAAGTTCTTAGCAAACTCTTGCCTGGCTATACAGTAGAAATGATTGATGATTCACTCAGCCGGAACCGATTTGCAATTTTGCGGCTTAAGACGGATTTTTAACCGAGTATCAGCTCTTTAACCTCATCTAGCCTGCCGTTAAGTTCCGCTTCCATCAGGGCGTAGGAAACCTCCCGGTCCCTAAACTCGGCATGGCGGCTGAGCTTGACAAATTCTTCAAATTCAACCTCCATCAACTCAATCCGCTCGCCCGCCTCCAGCTCAGGCGGACCAGCATCCGTGCAGCCTTTGGCAATCAACGTATAAACTGTCCAGTCAATTTTTTCTGAAGGACAAACAGCCAGCCAAGGTGCTAATGAGCTTGCAACCATACCTCCTTCTTCTCTGAGCTCCCGAACGGCGGCAGCTTCCGGGGTTTCGCCTTCATCAATGCGGCCGCCCAGCAAACCATAGAAAGGTTTTGTTCCCGGCTGCTCCTGGCGCGACATGATAATTTTTCTGTCCTTCACCGCTATCACCCCCACGGTATCTTGTCGCTTGAGTTTTTCAAAAATATCAATACTACCGTCATACAGTTCTTGCTCCCATTGATAAACCTCAAAGATGACACCCTGAAAAACCCGCTTGGCATGATTAGGAATTGGCTGGCTGTTAATTTTTTTGTCAAACTGCATAGAGCTTTCCTCTGCGTATGCTGCAGGCGGGCGGCTTGCTGCATACATATTTATTAGGCCTTTAACGCGCTTCTGATTTCCACTATGATGATTGTAACTCAAAAGACCAGTCCAGCAGCAGTGCTGACTTTTCCAGCAACATCATCGCGAACGGCCAGCCTGCCGCTTTGAAAGGGGCATGTTTATCGGGGCAATAATCTTTTCTGCCGTCTTCTTTACCTTTCTAATCATCGCTTGTTTGCTTCTTTTGTCAAAAATATTTCCCAGAATCCAAAAATATATTTTTTTCAATCTCCCGGGAATTTTTCTCATCTTTCTGTCTTCGCTGCTGCTGGTATCTAGTATTTCCATGGTTATGGCAAAACCTACCAAGGTAGCCATGGAGATCGGCAGCAGAGTATCTCAAGCCCAGTACCCAGAAACAGCTGAATTGGTCTCTTCGGTAAGAGAAATTGTTAGGTCTGTAAATCCTGATTATTCAGCTTTGCCAGCGCGGATTGCGGACCAAATGCAATTTTTTTGTCAGCCGGCCAACTGTCCCCCTGCTCTTGATAATCCTGTGTTTGCTGATTTGGCAAATGTCCCGACAACTCTCTCAACCAAAGATTTGGTCGTAGCCGTTGAATACAACCGCACAGTCAAACTCTATCCACTGGCGGCATTACGCTCCAGCAGGGTTGTCAATGACTGGATTGGGGCTACTCCGATTGCGGTGACCTATTCTCCGGGCACAGGGGCATTACGGGTGTTCATGAGGATGACTGGTGAAACCGCTACCAAGCTGCGGTTTACCGGTCAGCTCCGCTTTGGCAACGAAGTGCTTTACGATCTGGAAAACGGCTCGCTCTGGCAGCAGTACACTGGCGAAGCTCTGACGCCAGCAGCTCAGGCTGTTTTAGCTGTGCTGCCCCATTCGGAGATGACCCTGGAAGCAGCCAAGAAAAAATTTCCGGAGGCGCGGATTATTGCTGCTGTTAGTGAGGATGAAGCTGCGGAAATCCTTGGAAACATTATTCCGCTGGGAATCAAGGATGTCGACGGCCGCCTCAGTGAGGAAACCAAGATTACCGGCTTGGTTGTCAATGGTGAAGCCAAGGCTTATGAGCAAGCGCTGCTGGAGAAATATTCAGTCATTAAGGATGTTATCGGCGGCAACCCGGTTGTAATAGCCAACAAAGATGGTTTTGTTTCTGCGGTTGATTTGCGCGGCGGTAAAAAAATAACTCCGCTGCAAAGTTATTGGTTTGCCTGGTCGCACTTTTATCCCTCCACTCACCTGGAAACCCTGCCGCCTGAAGACGGAGAAACCGATATTGGCAAGCTCACTGAGGTTGAGGATGAAGCGGTTCAGGAAACAGACAGTGCTATTCAGTAAAATAGCGCATTAATTCCAAAGGCTGATCAAATAAATAATCAGGTTGCGCATACTCCAAAACTAGATGGGTGTGATAACCCCAAGCGGCACCAGCCACTGGCAGACCAATCTTCTGTGCCGCCAAAATATCCCTGGTTTCATCACCAACATAGAGAGTCTCGTCAGCTTTTAGGTGGTGTTCAGCCAACATAGCCAACATTGCCTGGTCTTTGCCAAACACGGAACTATCAGCATAGATAAAACTTGGTTTTGGCAGGCGATGGTTTTTAATAAAAGTCTTGGGTGTGGAAGCGTTGTTGGAGGTCAAAATCCCCAAGCGGTATTTGGCTTCCTTTAAACCATGCAACATCTCGGGTATCCCAGAAAACGGCTGAAGATCAGCGGCTTTCTCTGCCATTATGGCATTTACCTCGGGCGCAACACTATCGAACATCCCATCAGGAACTCCCAGGAATTGGTAGGCTTCCATACCCGGGGTTTCCCGGAATTTCTGGAATGTTTCCGCTCCAGGAGAAGGATATCCACGCCGCTCGAGAATACTAGCTATAGCTGCAGCTGTGATTTCAAAAGTGTCTGCCAAAGTCCCATCAAAATCAAAGACAATGGTGGAAATTTTCTTTTCCTTGGGCTTGCGCATGCTACTCCAACTCCTCGCTCTGATCCTGGGGTTGATACTTGACCGCTTCCTCCGGCAGCCGCCTGACCCAATCGCCGCTCTCGACTTCTTCCATAATATGGGCAATGCTGCCTGCAGCTCTGGCTAAAGCGAATAAGGCGTTGCCTGTGTCGGGTTGAAAACCTAGAGTCAACAACACTGCTGCCAGGGCACCATCAATGTTCAGAACCAGCTTGCGGCCAGCTTCGTTTTCTAAATGAGTTTCAACCAACAAAGCCAAATCCAAGAAATGCAAGTCCAGCTGGGACTGTCTTGCCAAAGCAAAAAGAGTGTTGGTTCTCGGGTCAACATCTTTGTAAACCGGATGGCCAAAACCAGGCAAACGTCTTTCTTGAGATCGGTATTCCTTGATAAAGGAAATCGCCTGAGCTTCTAAATCATCCCTGCCTTCCTCAACTATTTGCAAAAAGAGCTGCATGGCAGCTGCCACCGCCCCGCCATGATATGGACCAAGCGCCAGAAATACTGAAGCCATGGCTTTGAGCGGATCGTTGCCGGAAGCCGCCACGACTCTTGGCACAAAACCGCTGGCTGGATTGATACCGTGGTCCATGGATGCCACTAGCAAGGCATTGAAAAGCTTCTTCTCATCATCTGTTGGTTTGCGGCCGGTGATCGACAGAAAAAGAGTGCCGACAAAATCTGCTTCATCAATTAACTGCAAGAGAGGTACGCTCCGCAGCTCAAACTGACTGTTTCTTTCACCGCTAACTTGAGTGGAAAATGTCAGGTCTTTGGGCATGTTTTCCTTCTGCAGGCTCAATTGAGCTGGTTAATTAAGCTGCAATGCTTCCTTGAGCAAATTAATTATATCCGAAGGTGATTCCGCGATGTGGGCACCGGCTTGACTGAGGGCAGTTATTTTTCCTTGACGGGTGCCAATGGCTTTGCTGACAATGGCACCAGCATGGCCGAAAGCCGTGCCTTGAGGCAGTGTCTCCGCAAATAATCCAGAAATAAAAGCAACCACTGGTTTAGCAAATTGCTGTTTAGTCATTTCTTCCGCTAAAACTTCCTCATAAGCCCCGCCAATCTCACCAATGATGACAAGAGCTTTTGTCTCTGAGTCGGCAGCTAAATCAGGCAGCAAGTCGGCAAAAGTTGTTCCTACCAAGCGGTCGCCGCCCAAACCGACAATAGTAGATTGAGGAATGCCGGCAGAAGTGAGCATAGTGGCAACGGTAGTTGCCATGCCGCCACTTTTTGATAAAACCGCTACTCCTCCTTCAAGGATGGCTTTGGAGTCACCGGGAGCGAGGAACTGCTCCAGATTGCCGCCGCCGAGCGACCCGGCTACCGATTGGCCAGGGCAGGCGATGCCGATCGAGCTGGGGCCAACCACCCGGACGTTGGCGGCGGCGGCTGACTCAATGATCTGCGCTGTGTCGCGCGAGGGCACGCCCTCAGCAATGATGTGGATAAGAGGGATCTTGGCAGTGATTGCTTCCATAGCAGCATTGAGAACATGTTGCGGCGGTACATAGATGCTAGTGGCTGTAATTTCTGGATGAGAAGCCATGGCCTCCTCAACCGAGTTGTAAACCGGCACGCCGGCAACGGTTTCTCCGCCTTTGCCAGGAGTCACCCCAGCCGCCACAGGCGCTGCGTTGGCTTGCATCCAGCCCAACACCCGCTGGCCTTCTTTGCCGGTCAAACCTTGAATTAAAAATGTGGTGGTTTTATCAAGTAATATTGCCATTGTTATTCCTTGACCTGAGCATCCAACATATCTTTCATTTCCGCTGCCGTATCTACCACCGGAAAATCTGGACCGAAGAGCTTGAGATTTACCCTCTTGCCAGCCAACCTTTCCTTAACCATTTCAAAAGCTTCCTGCCAACGCGGCCCTCCGCGGCGAATCAAGACAGCAAAACCTGGTCTTTCGACGTATGCTGACTCTAGCAAACTGTCAACTACACCCGCTAAGGTTTCGTAAATATCAGTGAAACTGGCATTGCTGCCGACCACATACAAACCCCTTAGATTGGGAATGCTCAGAACTACCTCGGTCAATGCCTTGACTTTCTCGCGGGGAGGATTGCCGGAATATTCAGTGTAATTGGCGGGCCGAATGCCGGCTGCCATGAGCGCGTCCATAGCCAGCTGGGATGCACCACCACCTGATGCCAGCACTCCCACATCTCCGTTTATAAACTCAAAAAAACTCTCGCCGGCTGCGCCGCGATGATCCATCTGGCTGACTTCACGAGCACGTAATTCCAACTCAGTTGGCGGCCGCCCAAGCGTGTTGCGCTGGCCATAAAGGCTCCATTCCGTATGGCGGCTGGCTGCAATATCTTCAAGTTCAATCTTGGCATCCAGGCAGTAATACTTCTCACCGCTCCGCACCAATGGATTCACCTCCACCAACACCGCATCGTTTTCCAAAAAACACTGCCAAAGCTGCTGCACTACCGGCAATAATTCCGGTGCAGGCGGAAACTGTACCGGTTCATTCAACACTGAAAGCTGTACCTGCTGCAAAGTCTCCCCCCTGTCATCCATGCCAGTTCCGCCTTTGGGGCTGTAGTAGGCAATTAATCGGCGGGTGCGGGTATCATAACTGAGGCTCAGATAAATTTGTTGGTCGACACTGATACTTTCTTCGAGCAAAACAGCGATGATTGGCTGCCTGTATTGATCGGTAGCATCCAGCAATCCGCTTACAGCTTTCAGGGTTTGGTCGTGGTTTTCAACCTTGATTATCAGTCCCTGAACTTCCCGGTTGCCATGAAGCACTTGGGCTTTG
>DBRK01000025.1 GCA_002306315.1 Patescibacteria group bacterium UBA1370
AAAGCTTCAACCACGCCATCAAAATCCGCCGGAATGTTCCGGTTGCCCATTGCCACCACTTGATCCTTGCCATATTTTTGCTGCAGAGCCGGCACCAGTTCGCTGCCGATTTGACCAAAAGCACCAGTGACAAGGATTTTTTTCATTATTTCTCCCCAGACTTAGCTATTAAGGATAGTTTACACCAAAAAGGTTTTTCTTGGCTGTCAGGCTGAAAAAAAATCAGAAAAATTACTCCAACCTGGGCAGATATACCCGGAACTCACTCCCCTTGCCCAGCTGGGAATCAAACTCTAATTTACCTTCCAATTTCTCTACAATGCGATTAGCGAGATACAAGCCAACGCCCATACCTTCCTTGGAAATACTGTTAGAAGCCCGGTAAAACTCAGAAAAGATCTCATCGTGTTCCTCCTTGGGAATACCGATGCCGTAATCCTTCACCTTTATCAAATAGCAGTCCCCATCCTCAATAAAGTAAAGCTCCACCGGCTGGTCATCATCAGAATACTTCACAGCATTGTTGAGCAAATTAGTTAATACCTGCTTGAGCTTTGACCTATCTGCCCAAATTGAAGCATCTTTCTTAAGTTTGTAGCTCTTAATCAAACGACGCTGCGGGTGCAGGGAAGAAAAATCGCTGCAGATTTCCTTATACAACTCCTTGAGCGAGATCTCGACAATCTGGTAATTACGCAAGTCATCGTTGTGTCCACCCCCGTCAAGCAAATCCGCAATCAGGTGTTCCATATCACGTGAGGCCCGGATGATCTTTTTAATTACCACATTCTCCACCAAACCCCCATTGCTGAGCTGGTCTTGAGCCTGATGAGCAAAGTTTCTGATTATGGTCAGTGGATTTTTCAGTTCGTGAGATGCAAAAGACCGAAACCCTGCGCCCTTTTTCAAAGCTTCATTTATCGCCTCCTGCCGGCGGCTGATCTTGAGCACCCGACCGGAGAAAGCGCCAAACCGCCTGAGCAAGCGCAAGGTGGCATCGCTGGCTTTTTGGTCGTGGGCAGAAGCAACCATGACCAAACCGATAGTTTCATCACCGTGATACAACGGGGCAAAAAGAACCGTCTGAATAGTCTTTGATGCTTCGGGATTTATCCTGTGAATTGTTTCAGAATCTATGATGCACGGCTCCTGGTTGGCTACCGCTCGCTGGGCGTAGCCGCCATGCCTGGGGATCAGCAGCAATTCTTTATTAAAAGTACCATAGCCTTCTTCAAAATTGTTGCCATAATAATACCTGACTCCACCCCAGTCGCCTTTGAAAAGTTTAATTGCCTGGTTAACGATCTTGATCTCAATTTCGTGGTGAGATTTTTCTTCCAATAATGCGTCCAGCAAATCTAAATAAAAATCATGTTGAGGCATGCAGGCCTATTATAACGATATTATGAATGTGATAAATAGCACCATTTGCCTGGGCGGCAAAAATATTTCAATTTCTTCTGCTTGCATACAAATGTGTGATGCGGTTTACTAGAAAAAGTAACGAGTGCCTCTTGGTTTAGAATGCTGGCTGCATGATTTCTAAAGAGCATATAGCTAGAAAAGCAGAGGTAATCATTCCTGCTGTTTTTGCCTCTTCCCTATTATTTCTCGCCGCTAATTTTGACCAAAGTACTAAAGAACAAATTTTTCACAAACAACTCGGCAGATGCGCCCACCCGGGCTGCACAAAGAAGGCTATACAAATTCATCATAGAGTTCCCAAGTCCTTAGGAGGATCGGGGCATTTTCATAACGGCGTTGGTCTTTGCAGGAAACATCACCAGCATTGGGATAGGTTGGCGTTTCAAGGCATAGTTTTTCCCGGTATTCCGAGAGAAAACGCACCTGATACATGCTTCGCTGAGTCGGCACCCAGTAAAAACAAACGTGCTAATAAGTCAGAGAAGAACAAAAAAACGGCCAAAAATGGATTCTGGCGTTGAACAATCAGACTTTTGCCGCCAATTTTCTGTTATCTCCTTCACCAGTTTCCCAGCGAGTGCACTTTGTTCTTTTCGCTAATCATCAAAAGTATTGCAGGCCTGCATATCACCGGTAGCATAGCCGCGGTTAAACCAACTAACCCGCTGCTCTGAGGAGCCATGTGTCCAGCTTTCCGGATTCACCTGCCCGGTGGTAACCTCCTGAATCCGGTCGTCCCCCACCGCCGCTGCCGCGTCCATGGCTTCTCTGATCTCATCGGGCTCCAAAACTCCCTGCCCTTTGAGCGAACTGGCCCAAACTCCGGCATAGCAATCAGCCTGCAGCTCGAGGGCTATAGCCGCCACCTGAGCGTTAGGGCTGCCTGTTTGCTGCGCCTGCTGCACATCCTCCAGCACTCCGGTTTGGTTTTGAACATGATGACCAACTTCATGGGCGATTACATAAGCCTCTGCCACATCCCCACCCTGGGCACCAAAACGCTGCGTCAACTCATCAAAAAAGGTTTCATCCAAGTAGATAGTGTTGTCGACCGGGCAGTAATGCGGACCAATCTCCGAGCTGGCAAAGCCGCAGCCGGATTGAGTGGCTTGACGAAACAAAACCAGCTTCGGTTCAGCATACGCTCTGCCCCGCCCGGCCAATTGCCTACTCCAGGTGTTGTTGGCTGACCCGAGCACCGCCGCAGCAAATTGTTCGTATGGGTCTTCGCCGGCAAATTCCGACGGGTCCTGCTGCTGCTGGATGACTGAAGGCGCAACATCCACCAAAACATCAAGCGGGTTGCCGCCCAGCAAATACTGCACGCCCATCAGCAGGAGAATGCCAGTCAAACCCAATCCACCAACAGTGCCCACCGCCGAACGACGGTCCAATACCCGGCCGCGGCTGGAGATTTTATCCCAATTGGCCATTCATTTCTTTCATTTTTTAATATTGGTATTGCTAAATATAAGTCTGCAATATCACCTACCATTTTACCCAAAAGTATTATTGGTGACTATTGTGTGAAAAACTTAATAGCAGGGTAATTGATATACTCTACTCATGAGGATGAGAAAGGTGCTGGTAGTCTGTTCAAGAAATATGCGTCGTAGTCTAACTGCAGAGGTGATATTCCGCTTGCATCCAGATGTTGAAGTTAGGTCAGCCGGAACCAGCGCCAATGCCCGCCATACCGTTTCCTCCAAGGATGTTGAATGGGCTGACGCGATACTATGCATGGAGAGAAAACATATGGAACATCTAGAGCGGTTGTTTGGACGGGACACATTGCCACTGATCAAAGTGGCAGAAATTGCGGATGTCTATGAGTTTATGAACGAGGAATTGAAGGAATTGTTAGAAGTGGCAATTTTGGAATTAGCAAAAGGAAGTGATTTGAATAATGCTTAACTGATTATGCAGGGCCGGAGGGAATCGAACCCCCATCAAAGGTTTTGGAGACCTCTATTCTACCGTTGAACTACGGCCCTATCTTTCCTCAAGAATAACCTGACGAAATTATACACTTCCTGAGAGGGAAATTGTACCACGCCGAAACGATAACCCCGCTTCTGCTTCTAGACCCGGCTCCGAGTTCTAGGCTATGCTAGTGGGCATGAATGATTTATTTGATCCCCAGCTGACCAAGACTCTGCGCAGAGACAAGCTTTACCTTGAACAAAGTCAAATACCGATCATCACCGTTTCTGCAACATATCAAGAGGACCTGAAGCGGCTGCATGGCCTGCCGCATAACGAGATTGATAAGGATGTGGTTTTTTCCCGTGCCCACTACTCGATGGCGCTGGGAGTGGCTTCGCAGGTTTGGAAAGAAAGAGTTGACCCGCATAAAGCCTGGGTTGTTGACCCGACCAACTATGTGTCCAAGGATAAGTGGTTTTCTATTCAACTAACAGAGGCAGTCGGCAAGACTCTTGCCCGCCAACCGCTTTTGAAAAGGCTAAAAGATTTTGTAGATAAGTTTGGCCGCAATAAACTGCCAATATTAGACAGCATCACTCCGCCTCTTCTTTATTTGACAGAAAAAATTCAAAAACCGGTGCTGTCTTTTCATATCGCCGCTGGTAACATCCTGGCCGGCCAAGGCAAGAAAGTTGTCCAAGTTATCACCGACCCCCACGTCCGTGAGGAATATACCAATCATGCAAACAACACAAAAGTCTGGTACTGTGTTTTCGATGAACCCACTAAGCTGGAATTTCTGGAAAAATCAGCCAAATTAGGACTCAAAGCTGATCCTAACCGGGTGGTCGTCACCGGCCCGCCCATTGATCCCCGGATCATCGCTGCCCGGCATAAAAAAAATCCTTGGCGGAGTGGCACATTGCGGTTGTGCATCACCACCGGAGGCCTGGGAACCAACAAGCAGGAAATCCTGGATATTCTCATACAGTTATTGCCCGAACTACGCAAGAAAAAACCAGCATATCAGATACTGCTTTATGCTGGCACCCATGAGGATTTTGCCCAAGCTGTTACCGAACTAGCCAAGGAAAACCGAGTAGCTATCGGCGATATTGCTGACCGCAAAGCCAAACTGCGACTGATCCATCACCCCCAGATTGTCGATGCCAATGAGCTGCTCATCAAATATGGCTTCCCATGGGCGCATGGTTTTATTACCAAACCTTCTGGCGACATGGCCTACGACGCAGCCGCTTCCGGAAGCTTCATTTTGACTTTAGCTGAATGGGGCGAATGGGAGGAAAGAATTCGGGTTATTTTTGAGCAGAAAAATATAGGCCGCAAATTGGATGTTGATGCGGTGGTCCAACAATTGCAAGTCCTCTGCTCTGCCCGTGGCAAAGCCCAATCTTGGGTAGAACAAGCTATGCTCAATGCCTACAAACTGGAACCGTTATTCCTGAATGGAGCCAGGGAAATTGCAAAAACTGTGAAACGGGCGCAAAAGGAGATGTAAGCAGAAGAAGTACGCGCTTTAATACAAAAATCCCCGCTCTCTGCGGGGATTTAGCTTTCTTTAAAGAAAAATTACTTCAGCTTCTTAGCCATTTTGTGGCTGGTGTGCTTCATACAGACGTTGCAGTATTTGTTCAGCGGAAAAGTGCTGATATTTTTTGTCTGCTTCATCAAGGTTTCGTTGTTTTTGTTGTACTCGGTAATGTAGTTAAACGACTTGCAGACAGAACACTGCAAACCAGCCGATTGCCGAGGTCCTTTTTTTGTTTTTGCCATATGTCTCCTTTAGTTCAAGGCAGGTAGTATACAAGATGAGCAATAATTAAGCAACATAAGTGAAGAGAATATTGTGCTGCTAACTGCTCAATCCAGATGTTAATTTTCCTCTAGATATTTATCTATCTTTGCTTGTATAAAATCTGCAAATTCCTCCACTGTTTGGAAATATTCGTCAGAATCAGGTATTCTTGGCAAACGGTCTAGAGTTATTGCCTTCGTACATTCATCGATCCAAGCCAACTGGAGTCCCAAAAACTCTCTCAAGTCCGCAGGTGTTTCATCGTACAGCCAATGCACTACGGCTGGGTAATCTAACAGTTTTATACCCAAGTCCTTGACATATGGACCGTTATTAATCCGCTGTAGTTGTCTTCTTTCCTTTGAACCACGCAAACTGTCTTCTATATATAAATACCTGAGCCATCTCGGGGACTCGAACCCCGGACCTACGGTTTACAAAACCGTCGCTCTAACCAGCTGAGCTAAGATGGCTGTGTGCCAGGTGTAGGATTCGAACCTACGAAGGCGAACGCCAGCAGATTTACAGTCTGCCCCCGTTGACCACTTGGGTAACCTGGCGGCTGGCCTCAAGCGGGCTTGAGGCGCCGGCACAGCAAATTTTCCTGAATTTGCCTGGAGCCCAGAGAGGGAATCGGACCCTCGACCTCCTTCTTACCAAGAAGGCGTTCTGCCACTGAACTATCTGGGCGCTTTAGTTTTGCGTTGGTTTCAATTTTTTAATGTACAGACCGCAAAAAAACCAGAAAGCTGAATATTCAGCCATTCACATGCGAGGATTTTACCATTATTCAGAGGAATTGTTTAGAACAAATACATTTAACCAAGCAATAATCTGCGGGATTCTTTCTCTTGCTACCCTTTGTAAACCATCCAGCATTACTAGTGCATAAACGCCAGCAGCTGCTCCAAATCCTGTCTCAGTGTTTTTCTCTGGAAAGGAATCAATAAGCTGATGCAGTTCTTGTTCAAATCTCCTAAAAGCATCTAGACCAGACCAAGACCATTCTTTCGGAAAAACCTCTTTCTCTAACATGAAGCATATTCCGATATAAGTACCTAAAGCAGCTAATACAGCCTGACGCTCGGGGGGAATTTGTCTTCTCAGCTCCAAAATACTTTTTAGAATAGAAGAGAAATTGCCGGAATTAGGCTGCTGGTCGAAATTCTGATCAGGAATTTCTTTCATGCTCGTATTTTAGCATCAATAAATAACGCTATTAGCGCAGCAAATAAGAAACATAGATGAGGAAAATTACTAAAGCTGCAACATTTAACCGCCCGGTGTGAGAGACACCCATGTTCCCGCAAAATCGCAGGTGGGTAGGAAGCCCCCGGCACCACGGTGCAGAGAGACAGTCCATAAACCCTTTCATAAAGTGTTCAGGAAAATTACCTGTGCCTCTCACATCCGGCGGTCAAATGTTAAGGAGCCTGATTTAACTCGATTATAGCATTTTGAGCTAGTCTGTCTGTAAGAGTATAGTTAAAGCTGGAGCTCTTTACGCCGCCTGGTAAAGGGTAAAAACCAAATTTTTCAGCGGGCTAAAAACTCCCCTTTTTCTGCTCGTACTCCTCTACCCAGCCTTTGATCTTGTGGCCATAGTCTTCATAGGCTAACGCAAAACGGAGATGAGCGTTGAAATAGTTCTCCGGGTCGCCGGTGGTCATCCACTCGCCTTCGCTCTTGCCTACCATAATCCTGCCGGTTTCTGCCATCTTGGTAATAGCATCCACTGTCCATAATTCGCCGTCCTTGCCGGTGTTGGCAGGCTGCAAATACTCAAAAACACCCGGCGTCAACAAATAGCGGCCATATGAAGCCAGGCGGGACGGCTCGCTGCCGCGGTCTGGTTTTTCAATAATATTGTCGAGATATTGATCTGAACCATCCTTAAAGCTGATGATACCGTACTTATCTACAACATCAGAGCTGACTTCCTGGGACATAATGATGCCCTGAACATCGGGGTTTTGCTGGAAAAGATCCACCATGATTTTGGCGTCTCCCGGATTACCAAAAACCACATCATCGCTGTAAAGCACCAAGAAAGCATCTTCCTGTTCGACAAACTTGGCGGCTGAGGCAATCGGCGAACCGTTGCCGTAGGGTAAGCTGGGATCCTGAGTAATGACTACAATCTTGGGAAAATCCAAGACATGCTGCACCGGCTCGTAGCGCTCGGATTTACCCTGAGCCTGGAGCTGCTTGCGAATGCGGTTGACGTTATTATTGAAATAATCCTCGTAAATCGGCTTGCCCTCTGGCGTGGCGACGATAATAATCTCCTCGATGCCTGCCTCTTCACACTCCTCGACAATAAACTGCATAATCGGCCGGTTGCCGAATGGCAGCATAGCCTTGGGAAGTGTTTTGGTTATCGGCAAGTAGCGGCTGGCAAAGCCGGCGTCGGTGACAATTGCCTTGCGGACTCTCTTAACAGAGTTATCTGTTGGGGTTAGGGAAACAATGTCTGGTTCATACATATTCATACATGATAACGCAGGGCACTGTTTATGGGCAATCGGGAAAACAAAATCAAGGCTCTAAACAACCCTTTTTGATTGGTTGTTATTTTAGACCAAAAGAAACTACTCTCACTACTTGCATACGTTCGATGCTGTTCTCATTTGCTACAATTTCACTCACGATTGTTTCAACATACGCATTGACACCATCTGCATCCATACCTGTAAGATTGACTGGAGTCTCAACATTTTTTCTCCTTACTCTTCCATTATCATTAACTAATAACTGAACGCTTACCACACCGGCTTCTAATGGTGGTACTCCACGCCGTTGGCGCTTTATTTCCGTAGCTTTTTGTTCAATACGTTGCGAACGTTGCTGCTCAGCCAAAACAGCTTGTATGTATTTGGTTGTTAATGGTTCTCTTTTACCTTGGATACTTTCTCTGAGCCGTGCTGCCAATTCATACCTTATCGCTGCATCTTCAATTTGATCGATGAGCCACAGTTTTTGTCCAAATTCCTTTGATGGGCGACCATTATTATTTGCGTCTAGTAATTTTAGTTTTTGCCTAGTAGTTGTCATCTCTTCATATGTTAACTGTTGGGCAGGTCTAACTCCTGCCTCTTTCTGCTCCCTCTCAAAGTCCTCGTCATTATTCATTCTGGCCTCACCAGCGTTTGCTAGATCATTAAGTAGACCACCAACTATATATTGCTCTTTTGTTGGCGCTGGCGGTCTATAAACTGGAGCAAAGCTGTCAATCGGTCGGGTGCCAGCTGACTGCTTTTTCATCCGGTTATAGAGATATAGGCTACCAGCTGCGCCTGCCCCGAGCAGCCCAGTGGTAAGTGTCGTCAGTTTTCTTAAAACACCAACGGCTTTTGTAGCCCCCTCTTTTATTTTTAGTCCAAGCTCTACTCCCTCCTGGTATCCGGGATTATTAGTTATTTGCTCTGACTGTAAAGCTTGTGATTGGTCTAGATAGGTATTTGCTGGGAATTTTCCATCTATCGAATCACCACCGCCTGTTGCTGCCGGTGCAAGTATCACTTGCGGGCTATATTCGTAACCTCTCCATCTTAATAGTTCGGCTACATTTACTTCAAAATGAGGAGGGAAAGCATTTGTTTCGATAATTTGCCTAGCAATTAAATAGCTGTTTACTTGTGTGTAACTATCGATAATGTTTTGAATTTCTGCTTCACTGGCTTCATGACCAAATCTACTGACCTGTTCTCTTACATATCTATCTAGATCGCCATATAGGGCTCTGCAACTCTCTGGAGTAATAGTCATGAACACAAAATTAAAGAACGCTTCCTCAGTAAACACCCCATCTGACTCCTGGGCGCATGCAACTTTCGTTCCCTCCAAGGATAATCCTGTAACAAGAGCTGCCACTGCTATTTGAAGAGCTTGGCGACGGGTGATACCTTCAGAATCAACAGGTGTTGTTTTCACAACCTCTGCTTTTCCTCCATTATGTCTGGGAATACGTCCGAGAAATAAAAACTCGCGGCGGGTTAACCCTGGTGTGAGCGCCTCTTGATTCCTCATAATCCTATAGTATATCAAACTGAGTTAATTTATAACAGCAGCAAGCAGTTCTCCGAAAATTTTCCCAAAAAGCAATAAGCAAAACAAGGGCGTTTCCACCATCAACCCCCCCTCTAGCCGACGCTCCGCTTTGCCAAAACTTGAGGTATTCCATATTTCTACCTCTTTTGGTACAATACCATGTCTATGGTAATCCCAACTGTGTACCTGCAACAGGTGAGCCGTGAGCTAAAAAAGGTCACCTGGCCTTCACGGGCTACCACCATCGAAATGACGATGTTGGTGATTGCAGTCAGCATCATTGTTGGCGCTTACCTGGGAGTCCTCGACTACTTTTTTCAGCAGTTGATGGGAGTTTTAATATAAAGAAGAAAAACGGCGCAAAAAGCTAACTCAATATGGCAGATTCAAACGACCAAAACCTACTCAACGGCGAAGAGATTACCCCTCCTGAAGTCCAGGAGGTGAAGGTGGATTCGCCCAACATCATTACCATTTCCGACGTGGAAAACAAAAAAGCCCGCTGGTATGTGGTCCACACCTACTCCGGGCACGAGAACAAAGTCGCGGAAACGCTCAAACAGCGCGCCGAGACTCTCAACCTGACCAGTAAAATCCTCAAGGTTTTGATTCCGACTCAGGAAAAAATCCAGATCAAACGCGGCCAGCGCAAAACCGTCAACGAAAAGATTTTCCCCGGCTACATGCTGGTGCAGATGGAATTGACCGATGACTCCTGGCTGGCTGTGCGCACTACTCAGGGCGTGACCGGTTTTGTCGGCATTGGCAACAAACCCACTCCGCTACCCCGCCATGAAGTTGAAGCCATCAAGAAATATATGAGCCAGGCTGCACCGCAATACAAAGCGGATTATGTTGAAGGCGAAGCAGTCCGGATTGTGGACGGCCCCTTCAACGATTTCCTGGGCACCGTCAACTCGATTAATGAGGAACGCGGTCAGGTCGAAGTCTTGGTTAATATTTTCGGCCGGGAAACGCCGGTGGTCCTCGACTTCCTGCAAGTGAAAAAAGTTTAGTGTATGGTATAATTTTTGCTCCTGATCCAGGGCAAATTGTTTTTAGCAAGAAAAAGACATATATGGCAAAGAAAATTCAACAAGTCCTCAAGCTTAATCTACCGGCCGGCGCCGCTACTCCAGCCCCGCCAGTTGGTCCGATCCTCGGCCAGACCGGTATTAATATGATGGACTTCATCAAGCAGTACAATGACGCTACCGCCGACAAGCGCGGCCAGGTCATTCCGGCCGAGCTGACTGTTTATCAGGATCGGTCTTTTAGCTTTGTCCTAAAACTGCCGCCTGTTTCCGCCATGATTATGCAGAAGCTCAAGCTCAAGTCCGGCAGCCAAAAAACCGGCCGCGAGACCGTCGGCACCTTGACCATGGATCAAGCTAGAGAAATTGCTCAGGAAAAAATGCCCGACCTCAACACCGATGATGTCGAAAAAGCCCTCAAGACTGTTATCGGCACTGCCGAAAGCATGGGTGTCAAAGTTCAGTAAATAAATTAGAATAATTTTCCTGGCAAAATTAACATCGCATTCGCAAAAAAACAGTAATCGTTTGAACTTTTCCCGGCTCCATCCGGGCAAAAAGGAGATCTAAAAATGGGAGCAAAGAAAAACGTGGACATGACGGCCACGACAGATACCGTCAAAATCGTAACAACAGTTGAAGAGCCGGTAGAGGCTGATGCCAAGGCAGCAACAGATGCCGCTACGGAAACAGCCGAGGCGGAACAAACAACTTCAACCAAGAAAAAGGCCGCCAAGAGTGGCCGCAGTCTCAAGTACCGCGCCGCCCGCGCCCGGGTGGACAGAACCAAGCTTTATGCCCCGCGTGAGGCTCTGGAACTGGTGAAATCCCTGTCTTATTCCAGTTTTGAAGGCACCATCACTGCTGATGTGGTGGTCAAGGAAGTCGGAGTGGCTGGTTCGGTGACTCTGCCTCATGCCGCCGGTAAAACCAAGAAGGTAGCCATCGTCACTGACGAACTGCTCAAGGATATTGAGGCCGGCAACATTGACTTTGATGCACTGGTTAGCTCACCGGAATTTATGCCCAAGCTGGCTAAATTTGCCCGCGTTCTTGGACCGAAAGGCCTAATGCCCAGCCCCAAAACCGGCACCCTCACCCCCAACCCTGAAGCCAAAAAGAAGGAGCTAGAGGCCGGCCAAATGACTTTGCGGACAGATAAAAAACAGCCGCTGCTGCATGTCACTATAGGCAGGAGCAGCTCGCCCACTGAGCAGCTAGTGGAAAACCTGGAGGCTCTGGTGAAGGCTTTGGGCAGCAACGTCCGAAAAGTGGCTGTATCTGCCACCATGAGCCCGGGGGTTAGAGTGGATGTCTCCCGGCTGGTTTAATTGTTGAATTTGTTTGAGAAATGAAAACCCCGCCGGCATGGCGGGGTTTTTGGTTAGTTAGTCGTTATTAGCGATCAATATCTTCCGGAGGATAGATAAATCGTGTCTCCCCAGCTTGTGTAAACCTACCCGGAGGAGTATGCACATCCATCTCTCCCTCCACTGGTTCTGACAAGTCATACCCTCTCGACCTAGCTCTTTCTGCTGCCCTCTCTCCGCAACAACCGGGACACCGACAATTTTTACCCCCTTCACCAGTACAACGAGTAGATAATAACATTCTCTCAAAAGCTTTCACCGCCATACGGATCCTTACTTTATGGTCTTACTGAGCCAATCTTAATCCAGTTTCTCAAATCATTCAAGCCTACTGGAGCGATGGCCGTTCCACTCAGACTAATAGCTGCAATCAAGCACTTCCCAGAGATTTATTTCCCGGCCGCTTTTAGCCCGACTGGAGACACAGTCGGCAGTGAGGTAGATCCAGGCACCGAGTAAAACAATTAGAGCCGCCAGCAAAATCATGCTTTTATTCATGTGTTAAGCTTTCCTCTCCACCACCTCCTTCACCACCCTATCAGCAAACTCCTCAGCACCAACTGTCTCCTGCTCGCCGCTATCGCGGCTGCGCACCGCCACCGTGCCCGCGGCTTCCTCCTGACCTCCAACAACCAGCATGTAAGGAACTTTTTCCTGCTGAGCATCGCGGATTTTGGCTGAGAGGCGCTCAGAGCGGTCGTCCAGCTCTACCCGCACGCCTTGGCCGCGTAACATTTCCGCCACCTGAATAGCATACTCGTTGAATTTGTCAGAAACGGGCAAAACTTTTGCCTGGACTGGTGCCAACCAGACAGGAAACTTGCCGGCGTAGTGCTCGATCAAGAAGGCCATAAACCGCTCGTGGACGGATAATGGCGCCCGGTGGATCACAAAAACCTCGTGGTTTTCTTCGCCGGATTCATCGATGTAGCTGAGATTAAAGCGCTTCTTGGCTACAAAATCTAGCTGGATAGTAGACATAGTCTCCTCGCGACCGGAGGCTGATTTAAACTGAACATCAACCTTGGGACCGTAAAAAGCCGCTTCGTCATCTGCCTCGACAAAAGGCACGCCCATTTCCTCAAGCACGCCTCGGAGGACATCCTGGGTGTACTCCCAGTTTTCCGGTTCATCGAAATATTTGTCGGTATGATCGGGGCTCCATTTCGACAGCCGGAACCAATAATTTTCCAGGCCAAAAATCCGGAAGTAATCCATGGTCATTTCCATCACTGCCTTAAATTCCTCCTTAACTTGATCTTTGCGGCAGTAGATGTGGGCATCGTTCATGGTCATGCCCCGCACCCGCAACAATCCCGCAAGCGTTCCGGATAGCTCATTGCGGTAACAAGTGCCGTACTCAGCCAACCGCACCGGCAAATCGCGGTAGCTCTTGGGCTGATGCAGGTAGATGCGATGGTGGTGCGGACAGTTCATGGCTTTGAGGTAATAGACCGAATCGTCCATTTGCATAGCTGGGTACATGCTTTCTGCGTAATAAGGTAAATGTCCCGATGTCAGGAACAATTCTTCCCTAGCAATATGCGGGGTGGCTACCCGAAGATAGCCGGAGGCGGCTTCTTTCTCTTTTGCCAGCTTCTCGACTTCGTCCTTGATAATTTGGCCTTTGGGCAGCCACATCACCAAACCCTTACCTACCATTTCGTCAATGAAAAATAAGTCCATTTCTTGGCCGATTTTCCGGTGATCGCGCTCCTTGGCTGCTTCGCGCTGCTGCAGGTATTCCTCCAGCTCTGCCCCGCTGAAAAAGGCCGTGCCATAGATGCGGGTGAGCATGATGTTTTCCTCAGAACCCCGCCAATAGGCACCGGCCAGGGACAAGAGTTTGAAGTGGCGCAAGTTGTCGGCTGGGCCGTCAATGTGCCCGCCCCGGCAAAGATCAACAAAATCACCGGATTTATAAAGTGTGATAGCCTCGCCGGCTTCAGCAAACTCATTAATCAGTTCTTGCTTGTAAGGGTTGTTGGCATACATGGCCAGCGCTTCGTCCGCCCCGACCTCAAGCCGCTCAAAACCTCGCCATCCCTCGACAATTTTCTGCATCAGCGCCTCTATCGCCGGCAGATCATTCTCGGAAATCGGCTCTTCAAACTCAAAATCGTAGTAAAAACCTTCGTCGGTGGCCGGACCGATGGTGGGCTTGGCACTGGGATAAAGCTCGGTGACCGCGGCTGCCAGCAGGTGGGCGGCTGAATGCCGCAACGCCTGCAATTTTTCTTTTTCTTCCGGGCTTAAGAGTCCATTGTGTGGTTTAGATGCACTGTCTGCCATAAATTTTCCTTTGCTTTCGATAAAAATATTGTAACACTGGCGGCACCTGATTTTGCCCGGCTTTTGTTTTTCTAGATAAAATTGTCCGGACAACAAAAAACCTCCCTTGTTAGGGAGGAGATACTTGAGGCGCCCGCAGCAACTCCCACCCTAACCAGGGATAGTAGTTGTGGTTGCGGTGGCGGCCATTACAAATTTCATCATTGGATTTTCATTATAGCATGGCAGCAGAGCCGGCGATGCTTCTTGATTCTGACTGCAGGGCCGGCTCTCTGCCTTTTTGAACTAGCTTTATCTACTGCTCTTTGACATTGGTTTCCCCTTGTTGGGGACTAAATTGCTTAATGCCAATGCTGTTGGTCGCGGGGTCCAGCCAAACCATTGCCCGGTGGATCTTCAAGGTTTGGGCAAGAGCTTCCAATGACTTCTTTGTATAGGGTAAGGCGGAATTTCCCGCTTTCATAATACCTTTCTGAGCGCGACCTTTAATTGTTACAACAGTTTGTAGGTTTTCTGATAGCAGGCCGCTGCGGCTCAGATTCACGCTTGGTTTTTTTGCCACCTTTAGCCTCCTTTCTACAAAAAAACCTCCTTTCTTTGAGGAGGTCGTGCTCTTTGTGATGTCTGGTGAGTGTATTACTCCAAAAAGCCACAACCTCGCTCATGACGAAGTTGAATACGCTTGATGGTGAAGACACACGTGTACAACATCAGCAAAAACTATAAGGGATAGGTAAAAAGTTTGCAATGCAGAACGGGTGTGTATTGCATTTGCACTCGCGCCTTGATGTGCTATAATTCCAACTGTTGTCCAAAGACAGCGTGCAGCCGGCCGCCCAGCCGGTAGAAGACACGCCGAGGAATAAGAAGAAGCGCTCTGTGCACCTACCCTGCTTGAGCAAACAGCAGAATTATTTCCGTCTTTGTACAACACAGCATAAGCTGTGTTTTTTTATTCGAGTAATCAGATTACAAGGAAAACTATGCCGAGCAAGAAAAACGAGGAACAAATCAAAGTTATCAAGGAAAAATTGGCCGCAGCCAAATCGGCTACCGTAGTCGACTACTCCGGCACTTCGGTCAATGATCAGGTTAAGCTCCGCAGCGCGCTCAAAAATGCCGGCGGCGAGATGTTTGTAACCAAGAACACCCTGATCGACATTGCAGCCGGAAAAGGCCGGTTGAGCGAGTCCCTGACAGGCATGAATGCGCTCATCCTCTCCTACGAAGATGCTGTGGCGGCAATCAAAGCCCTTTTTGATTTTCAAAAAGAAAATGAAAAGCTGACTATCAAACAAGGCATCATGGATGACGCCGTCCTCTCGGCAGACCAAGTCGAAGCCCTGAGCAAACTACCCTCCAAGACCGAACTTATTGGCATGCTTATGGCCCGCGTCCAGGGTCCTGCCTATGGCTTGGTCAATGTCCTCAAGGCATCACAGCGCAACCTGGTGTATGCCCTGCAAGCTGTGGCTGATAAACAAGGAGCCGCTCAGTAATTGCTTTTAATTTAGTAATAAGTAACCCGACCGGGAATTAAGTACACAAGAAAGGAACATATGGCAGACGAAGAAAAGACTCAAGTTTCTGCAAAAGTGCAGAAAATCGTTGATGCCGTCAAAGAGCTTTCCCTGATGGAAGTCTCTGAACTGGTCAAAGCCCTCGAGGAAGAGTTCGGCGTAACCGCCGCTGCTCCGATGATGGCCGCCCCAGCAGCCGGTGCCGCCACAGGCGACGCAGCTCCTGCTGAGGAAAAAGACGAGTTCGACGTCATCCTCAAGGATGCCGGCAGCAATAAAATTGCCGCCATTAAGGCTGTCCGCCAGCTCAAGCCTGAGCTCGGCCTCGGTGAAGCCAAAACCTTTGTGGAGTCCACCCCCAAGACTGTTCTTGAGGGCGCCAAAAAGGAAGATGCCGAAGCCGCCAAGAAAACCTTGGAAGAGGCAGGCGCTGTTGTTGAGCTTAAATAAGCTTTCCACAGACGAATTCAGAAAAACCCCGCTGCGAGGCGGGGTTTTTTTTGCACCACCAGACAAATTTCTCCGTTGAGTGTGTTCTAATGATTTATTATGAACGAACAAGAACCAAGAACCTCCGGTTCAACCTTCGAAAGCCCCCTTTGGGAGGGACAAAAAACATTGATGAAATTCGAGATTTACTCATGGGAGAAAAAGTTGAACATAGCGTGTCAGGTGAAAGTGGAGCTGTCTACCAGGTGGTTGTCGCCATTAATCTAAAAGGAGCCAATCCAAGAAAGTACATTAGTGTCGGCTTCAGTATCGATCCTCCGGGCAAAGGTTTAAAAATTGTGGACGCGGATGAGCTAACTCTGGTTCAATAAGCCTTGCTAACTAGTGGGGCTTATTGTAGTGATTCAACTATCTCTTATTCATCCACAGGTTCTTCAATACCTCTGAGCATTCTAATGTAACCAATCATTCCTTGAACTGCGCCGCCGCCGAGAATAATAAAAGTATTAAATTGATGCGCCAATTTCTCCAACAGTAAGTTGTTGTCCAACTGATTAGAGTTTTCAATTATTCCTAAAACTATTAAAAAAGCAACTATATTTGCAATCGCTCTCTCTTTTGAATCCTCCACTGATGTCCCAAGCATTAGTTGTTTAAGAGATTTCTCATTTTCGGCCATAATTTTAGTCCTCCTTTCTATTTTTATAGCAAATTCTGTCAAAATTGCAAAAAAATCAGCAAACCGAACATTCACATCTTGACAGTTTATTGAGGAAAATACAATACTTTTCCACATCAGAATACTATGGGCTTCTAAATGAAATACTATGGGTTGCTATTGTGGATAACTATGTTCTCACCTAGCGGCGAGCAAGCATTTCCACCAGATGTGCACCAGGCGGAATTGAACCCTAAAAGCGGCCGCTTTACCTATTGACCCACTTCATTCTAGTCTGCTACTTTTAATACAACTTACACAGTATTTGACCGCCTACCTAAATAGCTCAAATACTGACACCCGAGACGCCCTTGCCTGCATCAAGACGCCGCTCCGTAAGTTTTTAGTAGTAGTAATTAATGCACCGAGTACGGAAAGGAAAGTGCGCCCATGTCTGACAACACTGCCATGGCACCATCCACGCCTACCTCTACTTCCCCTAGCCCTGATATGTCACTGGCTGACCAGCAACGGGCAGCTATGCTCTCTGAGGACAGGAGAACAGGCCGGCCGGATGACGCCAACAGACTTGATATCAATAACCTCCCCGATCTCCTGACGGTCCGCGAAGTCGCTGACCTGCTCAGGGTGTCTCCCCTGACCATCAAGCGTTGGGGTAAGCGGGGTAAACTGCCTGCCATCCGGATCAACTCCCGGGGCGACCGCCGGTACAAGAAAGAATCCGTACTGTGGCTACTCGGTATAACACCAGGCGAAGAGTAATTTGATTTGAAAAATGAAAAACCGCGGGCATTTGCCTGCGGTTTTTTGTTGAAAAATGAGTCTCTAAGCCCGACCGGGCATCCTCTGCCTAAAAAATTCTCCAAACACCATTCCGGCAAACTTCAACAACCGCAACTGTCTGCGCCACCGCCATGGCTCCTGAATCAACCGGAAAAGCCATTCCAATCCCAGGCTCTGCACCCAGCCAGGCGCCCGGGCAAGCCGGCCGAAAATGACATCAAAGGTGCCGCCCACAGCCATAGCCACCCCCACCCCAGCCTTGTCGAGCAGCTGACGCTGGCGGTAGATCCACATCTCTTGTTGCGGCGCCCCCAACGCCACCATCACCGCCGCCGGCTTCAAAGCCGACACCAGACTAGACACCGCCTGCGCCTCCAAGGGGGTGGGCGCCGCCGCTTGCTCAAAACCGGGAGTCCAGAAAATCCGTCCTCCTAGTCCGCCAGCGCTTTCCGGCAGTTCAAAAACCGACACCGGCAACTCAGGATATGCTGGTTTGCTTTCCGGCAAAAGCTGGTTGTAACCGCGGCCGCCGATGATCAGCACCGGCCGACCGGTTTTGGCTGCCAAATTGATTATGTCGATGGCTAAATCGATGCCCGTGATTCTGCCGCGCAACTTAGTTGAGCTGTTGGCTGAACCAGCGGTTGTCCTATTTTGATGCAAAAAACGCGAGGCAATGACTAAGCCAATGCCGTCGGGAACTAAAATATCGCCGGAACCCAAACAGGAAGCAAAAGTTGGATCCTCTTTTGCCATGACAATTTGCTCAGGATTGGGGGTGAAAATGGTCACTACTCGGCTTTTTTGGCCTTTTTGGCCGCTTAGCGCTGAGGCGGCAATTTTTAGCAGACTAGACTTAGGTCTGCTAAAAATGGGTAGATTAAAGATTTTATCGGAATTATCAATCTTTTTTTCGGTCATTTCAAAAATCTCACGCCTGGCGGTGTTTAAACAATTACCCAAAAAAAGGTAAGGCATTTGTAAGGATTTGCCTGTTGTTGCAGGGCTTGAGCCGCCGACAAACACCATTATGCCACCCCA
>DBRK01000006.1 GCA_002306315.1 Patescibacteria group bacterium UBA1370
TCAACCACCTCCGCCGCATCGCGCATGAAGACAAAACCTTTAGATACTACGTCGATATTGCTTAGATCAAACTCGCCTTGGATTCTGGGTATGACTATGGCCACGATGCCGGCTTGGCCGAGCGCCCGCCGGTCGGAAAGCACCACTGGACCGACGTCACCGATGCCCAGACCATCAACAATTTGCGGCCGCAAGCTGAGCACATCCAAGACTTTGTAGCCGCCATCTTCGAAACCAACAATTGCGCCGTCCTCAGGAGTAAGAATCTCTTTTTCTTTGTAATCTAGTTTTTCGGCAACTCTGGTCTTAAACAGCCGCCGGTGACGGTCTTGGCCACCGATCGGCATCACATACTTTGGTTTGAGTAAACCGATTAACTCCATCTGTTCCGGTTCGCTGGCATGGCCGGATTGGTGCAAGTCCGGCAGAATGTCCGGATATACTACATCAATATTGTTGCGGCACAACTCATCGATTGCCCCAAAATAATTCAGTTCGTTGCCGGGAATTGCATCTGCCGAGAAAACAACCTTATCTTCCTGTTTGAGCTGCAAAATCGGGTGTTCGCCATAAATCGCTCTCAGCAAAGACGAGCCCTCCTGACCTTGGGCGCCAGCAACAATCAAGCAAACTTTTTCCGGCGGGAAATCATCGATATTGCGCTTGTCGATCAGCATTCCTTTGGGAATGGAGAGCATATTCAACTCGACTGCATTTTTAACATTCTGCTCAACACTGCGGCCGATGAAAGCAACCTTGCGGTTGTGACGGGTGGCTGCGTCGACCACTTGCTGAATCCGGTGAATATGCGAGCTCATCAGAGTAATTACAAACTTGCCGCGGGTGTTAACCATGGTTTGTTCGATTGCCAGACCAGTAGTGGACTCGGACTTTGACCAAGCCGGCCTCTCAATTCTCAAACAGTCCACCAGCATGCATAAAACATTTTCGTTGCCAAGCTGAGTAATCCGTTCCAAATCGGTGGTACGGTTGTCCACCGGGGTTGGGTCGAGTTTGAAGTCAGTACCGTGATAAATAATGCCCTCGGGTGTAGTGATAACAATGTGCTTGGTGTCGGGCACTGAGTGAGTGACAGAAAGGAACTCAAAGCTAAAGTGCTGGCTGACTTTTACCGGAGTTCGATCTTTAACCACCTGCACTGAATGCTGCAGTTTGGCGTCTCCTATCCGCTGTTCAGCAAAGGCTGCCGTCAACGCCGAGCCGTACATTGGGAAATCCGGCAAGTTGGGGAGGACATACGGGGTAGCTGCAATGTGGTCGTCATGGCCGTGAGAAAAAATCAGGCCCACAATCCGAGCTCCCTCCTCAATCCGCTGTAGTAGGTAGGAAATATCGGGTATGAGAATATCAACACCGGGCATATAAACATCGGGAAAACCGATGCCGCAGTCCACCAACAGCATTTCGTCTTCATATTCATACAAATACATATTCTGGGTGACCTTGCCAGCGCCACCTAGGGATAAAAATTTAAGAGCCGGCATAAATTCCTTTTATTTTTTATTAATTTTTTCAAAAACTTGAATCCGAAACTCCCACCCCCGGTGTTTAAACCAATTTGCTGTTCTTTCAAAAAGAGTCTGCGCCCTCTCTGATTTGTACGCAAACAATGACAAGGACACAAAAGCAGCTAGGACAAATGAATTCCACCAATAAAAGCTGTATTGGGGCGAAAAAGGAATATCAAACACAAAATAGCTGGTTACATTCATTAAAAATAAAATACCAGCTGCCAGTTTCATCACTCGCATGTAATTTGCACTTTCCTGCTTGGGGTCCGAAAGCCACATGCCCAGAAAAAACAAGATGCCACCTATAATTCCAGACCCAACTATCGGTAGTAAGTATTTTCTAGAAATTTCTATGTCCATGGGAAAGGCCAAGTTAATCAATGCCAAAATGTTCAGCAGCAGTAGGCCACCCAGATGCATAACCAAATGAGTCAACCAAAGATGAAAATACTCTGAATGATGAAAAATATCATACAGGGGATCACGCTGTTTCTTTAAATTAAAGCTTTTGGTTAGCGAATGCATAACTATAAAAGCGAAAATATACAAAAACACCACGCTAAATGCAGTATCAATGATAAACATTTCTGTCTGGCTGAGGACAATTTTCAGCTCCGATTTGACCAACAAATATAGGAAGCTTTTTAACCAGATAAACAAAGCAGGTGAAAGAACAAACGCATAAAAAAATTGGACTATATCCAGGCGTAACAGCTCCCGCTTTCCATTCAGCTGATAAATAAACATTGAGCTAGCTGTAGCGAGCAGGGGTATCAAAAATAAAGTAATTAACATAACCTCCTATTATAACAGCGGAGAGCTTAAAATAACGCATCCCTGACTTCTTCCTCAAGCTGCAGGTCCAGATGGTGATCTTTTATCCAAGCTACAGCTTTGGGAATTTTTTCAAAATCTTTGATGAATGCATTTTTCACCTGAGTTGACCTGAGCCCAGCTGCCGGATGGTACATAGGCAGCACAAATCTCTTCCGGCCATTCCAGCCAACCTTGTGCAGCCGGCCATGAACCTGGGAAATCCTGGCGTCCGGCAGGAACTTTGCCATGCTAAACCGCCCGAGTGTCACAATCAACACCGGATCGATAAGATTTATTTCCTCATCGAGATAAGGTTTATAGGCGGAAATTTCTGCTGGTACAGGGTCACGGTTGTCCGGAGGACGGGCTTTGATGATGTTGCTGATGTAGACCGTCTCGTCACTAATGCCCACTTGCCGCAGTGTTTCCCGAAAAAACATACCTGACCTACCTACAAACGGCCGGCGTTGGACAGACTCGTGGTAGCCAGGCGCCTCGCCGATAAACATGATTTCCGCGGTGATGGGGCCTTCGCCAGGCACGATAGCGGCCGGCGTGCCGGCTAGAGGCAGCCTGGCGGAGGCAGCCTGCAATTTTTTATTCAGCGCCTTGAGATCATCCTGAGTGCTCATAACCGCAGTATACCTGAAAATTATTCGCTGATACCAGGAGAACAGCTATTTGAACGAAATTAATAAATAATTTAATAAGTAGGCAGGAAAATCTTCCGGTTTTCCTGGGTGATAACGACTTGGTCAAAACCGCGCTCGACGATAATCCTGGCTGCCTTGCGGACCGCGCCTTCCAAGGTTCGCTGCAGGGTACGAATTCCGGCATCGTAACCAAGCGGCCGAGTGACTACTGGCCAAACATCGTCCTTGATTACAAACTGCTCCGGTTTCAATCCTGCCTTGCTGAGCAGCTCCGGCAGGATATATTTTTGGGCAATGACGATCTTTTCTTCATCTGTGTAGGACGGCATGGTGATTTTTTCCACGCGGTCCAAGACGGCGGTGGCGATGTCGGTGGTGTTGTTGGCAGTTGCCAGGAAGATGGCATGCGATAAATCCACTGGGAAATCAATGTAATTGTCTCGGAAAGCGTGATTCTGTTTGGGATCTAACAACTCCACCAAAACACCCATGACATCACGGTTGCTTTCCTTAGCAATCCGGTCAATTTCATCAAGCAGAATTACTGGATTGCGGACACCGGCCTCACAGATACCTTTAATGACCCTGCCCGGCTCCGCACCGAGAATCAGCCGTGATTCACCTCGGAGTTCTTCTGCAGACCCCATACCGCCAAAAGGAATTCTCACCATTTGCCGCCCCAAAGCCTCAGCCAATGAATAGGCAAAGGTCGTTTTGCCAGTACCCACCAGACCAACTAACAGCAAAATCGGAGCCCGGAAAGGTTCTTCAGAATATTGCTGCTGGCGCAGCTTCAGGACTGATATATATTCAAGAAACCGGTCTTTGACCTCACGCAAACCATAGTGGTGCCGCTCAAAGACTTCTTTAGCCCTCTCGATATCGAGGGTGTCTTGGCTTTCTTTTTCCCAGGGAATTTTTAATACCCATTGAATATATTTGGAAACCTTTTCGTACTTTTCATCATAACTGCCCAAAGCCACGCTTCGCTCCAGAGCCACAATATCCTTGCCAACCTTGAGACGCATTTCCTCGGGCATGGCAGCGGACTGCACTTGGTCCTTAAGCTGCTGAATCTCTTGCTGAAGTACTTGTTGGTAATCAGACATGCTGTCCTAAACAATAATCCGGGTTATGCTGAAATCAGGTCAGGCAATTGCCTGTCACCGATCCTTAAATAAAGCTCGGCTGGAGATGCCGGCCAGCAGCATCAATGCCCCACCGCCCAGATACAAGAACAAATCAGCGGAACCTGTCTGCGGTAATGAATCAGGCAGGTCGACAGAGCTGGTGGCCACACCGCCTTTGGATGTGGTTGTGGCTGCATCTGTTGAGGCAGCAGCAATATTCAAGGTAAATTGAATGCTCTCAGTACCGGAGGCGATGGTGATTGGATAAGCTCCATCGGCAGTCATGGTAGTGGGTTGATAAGACCAGGCGCCAGTGGTAGCGGAAGTGGTAGTAGCAGCAGCTCCTTGAATGGTGACAGTGACGGTGCTTGATGGTGAAGCATTGCCTGTCAGTAGCGGGTTAGGACCATAATAAGTCCAGGTAGAAAAAGTCCTGCCGGCAACATCGCTGACTCCAATTTTATCGAGTGTCAGGGTGGCCGCATGTACCTGTTGGACTACGAAAAACAAAAAGAAACCAGCGAGGATGGGCAGGATTTGTTTCATAACGGTGCTATCTCCATGTGTTTTTTTCTTAATAAACCCGTTTTGGCGCCAACATGCTTGATTACTGATTGGGCATTTTGCACACCCCAGCGAACGGCCGTATCAGGGTCTTTATCATATAGTACAGCAGAAACGTACCCGACTGCAAATGCATCCCCAGCACCAGTGTCATCTACGGACTGAGAACGCAGGGATTGGAAAGGCTTGCGCTCGCCCTGAATGATAGTTTCGCCGCCACGCTCGCCGTCTGTAATCACTATTTGCGGGATGCTGTTAATAAGCTCCTGATGCCGGTCATCCAGGACTGTCCACTCCTCTTTGTTTACGATTAATATCTCAGCGGGAATACCGTGCACTGGCAGCTCGCCGCTGGCTACCATTTCCAGCTCAGCCATTCCCGGATTCCAGGAAAGTTGGCATTTGCTATCCTTAATCACCTCAAAGATCTTCCGAATAGTTTTTCTGCGGCCGGCAATGCTCGACAAGTGCACCCACTTGACCCGGCTTAACTTCTCTTCAGGAATGTCGTGGGGATCGAGCATAGAAGCAGCGCCTCGATGGACCAATACCGTCCGGCCGCCGTTCTGACTCACCATGATAATGGAACCGCCGGTTTGTTCTCTTTTCTCAGAGACGACCATACTGGTTGAAACAAACTCTTTATGCAGGTCTTCAATAATCACCTGCGACCAGGCATCCTTACCGGTCTCGGTGATGACGCCGGCATCGAAACCCATTCTGGCAAACCCAACAGCTGTGTTGCCACCGCCTCCGCCGGTATGTAAGTAGAAGTTGTCTACATCTATCTTGTCCCCAAACTTGTGGCAGAGCAGGACACCTTCGTTGCCCTGACGAAAGGAAAATTCGTCGGAATAAACGTAAATATCAATTAGTGCTGAACCAATGCTGACGACATCAAGCATTTTGGTGCACCTCCTCCTGGTGGGTATCTTTGCCGGCCATGGGTTTGCCTGCTTCTATACGGCTCCGGAGTTCTGCTTCAAATTCCTCCAGAGCCTGCATT
This sequence comes from Patescibacteria group bacterium UBA1370, assembly GCA_002306315.1. Taxonomy (GTDB): domain Bacteria; phylum Patescibacteriota; class Microgenomatia; order UBA1400; family PJMF01; genus UBA1370. Next base: position 5,702 of record DBRK01000006.1, read on the forward strand.
AACTCTTCTTCATTTTTCACTATCCTGTAAACCCTCTCTTCTTTTTCACCAATAAAGAAATTATCCTTTATAACCCGCATGACATTGTTCCAGAACTCTCCATAAAGGATGAGGGGCTTGTGTTTGCCATAATAAAGATGCGCCAACAACCAAGCAGTGGCCCACTCGCTCAAAGTGCCAGTGCCGCCCTGAAAACAGACAAAAGCATCGGCATTGTCCATCAAGCCGAACATCCGCTCAATATAATTGGCAGTGATGATTTCCCGATCGCCTTTGTTATCAACAAACCTGCCTTCGAATTCGGGAGCGTCATCGGGATAAAAAGTAACCACGATGGTGCTTCCACCGGCTGATTGGGCGCCTTTGGTGGCTGCATCCATGACACCAGGCCCACCACCATCGACAATGATTTTGTCGTGATAAGCCAGGGTTCGAGCTACATTGAAAACATCTCGGTATAAAGGATGTTCAGGGTCAACATCAGCACTGCCGAAGATGGCGATTCGCTTGAGTTGAGGTTGCTCCTTGGGTGAGGGAATAGGAATTTGGGTTTTGATCATGAGTGACGTTCTTTCATTTTTTCTTGATACTCGGCAAATCTGTCCACCGTGATATCAGCTTGCCACAAACCACTGCCGACGCTGATACTGTCTGCGCCGGCGGCTTTGATGGCCGGGATGTTTTCCAGTTTCACCCCACCATCCACAATCAACTCGACTAAATGATCGTGGCTCTTGATATACTCCGAAGCCTCCTTAATTTTTTCTAAAACACTGAAAGCGAATCCCTGATTTTGAAATCCCACCTGGTCAATTCCCATCAGTTGCAAAACTCCTAAAAAATCCCAGCTGTCTTTATCGATGACAGAAAGCGGCGTGAACAAGTTTAGGCACAAACCCGGAATCCAGTGCTGCTTGGCCACCTCTTCTAAAAAATGCGCCTGCGAGCTCATCTGTTCTACCTGGCCGATAATTGCCCGGATTGGCAATTCATCCCGGTAATCAATGGCTTCATAGACCACGTCCACCGGCTCACTCACCATGAGGTGCAAATCTATTTGTTTATCGCCAAAATCAAACTGCCCCAAATCAGCTGGTGTCAGCGTCACATTGTCGGCAAAAAAACCATCGATTATATCAATTTGCACCACCTCAGCAGCGCTGATATTGGCGATGCTGGCCAATTGATCTTTAACTACTTCAGGATCGTCGGACAAAATTGCTGGATAAATATTCATTGCTTCTCCAAGGCTTGAATTCCGAGTTGTTTAGAGCTGTTTTTCAAACTCTTTAACTTTTTGCAAACGCTTCAGATTTCCCAACCCCATAAAAATCGTAAAACCAATAGCAAAAACCGCAATGGCGCTCCCAACCACGGTCATAATAATATACGGCGTGATAGAGGCAAACAGCAACAGCACCATAGCCAGCAAGCTGAAAGCGCAAGCTTCCAGGGCATAAATCATTTTGTCTTTGCGCAGCTGGTCAATTTTGAATTGCAAATCCTGTAAATTAGCAGAGCCTGTTGTCATATTCCTCCTAAATTTATTCGCAAACTAAGCTATTTCCGACCGTCTGTGCTGTTCATATTCTCTTATCTGGGCTAAGCGTCGTCCATGGCGCTCTGCGCCAGAAAAAGGGGTGGTGAGAAAGGTTTTGATAATCGTTTCAGCTTGGTTGTCGCTCAGCCAATCGCCAGCCAAGCTGCCAACATTGGCGTCATTGTCTGTGCGGGCGTGGCGAGCGGCTTCGGTTGTCGGCAGCTCAACTGCCCGGATACCCATAATTTTGTTGGCAGCGATTGCCATGCCGCCGCCGGACCGACAAAACAGCAAACCGATCGCTGGTGGCGGTTGTGTACCGCCAGCCTGGAACTCGCTCCCGGCGGCGGCGACTTTCTCCGCCACCGCAAAGGCATACCGGGTGTAATCATCCTCAGGGTCGAGGGTTAGTGCCCCCACATCTTCATAGTTATATCCCCAATTCTCAAGCCAGGTTTTGGCTTTTTCCTTGAGTGTAAAACCACCATGGTCGGCGCCGAGAATAATGGTAGGCTTGTATGCTGCTGGGTCGCTGGTTTCAGTCATATTTAAAATCCTAATTCCGCCTTAGCTTCCTCGCTCATCATGTCCGGCAACCAAGGAGGGTCAAAGGTCAACTCCACAGTCACATCCTGTATCGGGTCCAGACCCTCAATTTCTGCGAAAGCATCTTTCACCAGTGTATCAAATACGCCCGCCAGGGGACAACCGGGAGTAGTCAAGGTCATCAGCACATGAATCCGCTGCCTTCGGCCTCCCGGTGTTTCTACTTCACCAATGCTGACATCATAAATCAATCCCAGGCTAACGAGATCTACCCCCAATTCGGGATCCATAACTTTTCGCAAAAGTTCGTATGCTTTTGCTTCGGTGACTTTTTCGGCTGCATCCATAAGCTTATTGTACCCCAGCAAAAACCTCCGCCAGAGCGGAGGTTTTTAATGCACATTCAAAAAAGAGATTATTTGGATCTCTTGAGAACAGGCATGTTGGTGCGTTTGGTTTCCATCACCTCATAGCCTGCAGGAACGGAAGCAAGTGCACCATCGCGAACATCGCGAGCAAAATAGTAAATTCTCTGCACACGACCATTCTTGAGGGTTACCTCTTTGGTGTGGAGGTAATAAGTTTGGCCTTTGGCATTTGTGTATGAGTATGCTTTAGAAGCATCTGCCATATCTCTCCTTTTTTCCTGGTACGCCAGGCTATTTTTATTTACTACTTTATACGAAAACTGCCTCTGGTGTGCTGTAATATTATTTGATGCACTGGGCAATTTTTGTATGCTATTTAAGCTTATCACACTCGGCGTAGACCTCAAGAAGCAAACCGAGGATGATAATTACTGGTTATTCGGACGCTCCTTCCGCCGGTTCCTCCAAAGCTCCAGTAGTACCAGCTTCCAGGATACCCCGCAACAGAATTCTGCCTGGAGCATCTGTGCCTCCTCTGGTGACCAGAACCTCTATGGGCAGCTCTTCATTAGGAAGCGAAGCTGTGCCAAGGTACCCACCTTTTCGGGAAGTCAGTGTGAAAGCATGCCGAATATCTTCACCGCCAGTTTTTCGGAGAAAAACCTGATAAGGTTCTTCAGACATCGGCAAAGTGGCAATGACGCTGAACCGAGTCCTGCCGGCCACCTCTTCATAGCGGATCACGCCTTCTGCCAGCTGCGGTTCGGTAACATCAGCTCCCTCACCTTCCTGGCCTAACTCGGTCTCTGTTACTACCGGCTGAAGCTCGACTGTCTGCAAATCATCCGAACCGCCCAGGGTCTCCCGCAGTTCTTCCTCTGATAGGTTTTCAATCTGAATACCCTCACCAAAAAGATCTTCTTGTACTTGCGAGGTTCGCTGATTGTACCAGCGGAAAACCAGGAAAAAGATGACGCTGAGGATGATCAGCGGCAGTAAGTATGGCGTATATTTTTTCATCTGTGCCCCTTGTAGCTCATATACTATTGCTATTGCGCAGTATTAGAACCGTCGATTATCGACTGGACAGTCGACTCAAGTTGAGGGGCAGGTGTTTGGCGACCGTTGACAAAAAATGTCGGTGTAGCTGAGATGCCTAGCTGCTGGGCAGCCGAGGTATCTTCTTGAACTTTGGCTTTTGCCTGGTCACTCTCTATTTTCTCTAGGAACGAGGTTTTGTCAATCTGCAACTGTTGCGCATACTCGGCAAATTTTTCATTCAGCTCACCTCGATCACGGATTTCCGCCCAGGCCGGTTGATTATCGAAGAGCAAATCATGCATCTCCCAGAATTTTCCTTCTTGAGCTGCTGCTTCCGCAGCTACGCCAGCTGCCCTGGCGTTGGGGTGAATGGAATCTAAAGGATAGTGCCGATAAGCCAGTCTGACATCATTTGGATACTGATTGAGGATCTTTTGCACCAGCGGTTGAGCAGCCCGGCAAGCTGGACACTGCAGGTCACTAAATTCAACGATGGTAACTTTGGCTGATTCTGCCGCACCTTTGATGTGTGAGTTGGCTGTAACCAATTGCTCGTCAGGTACGACTTGGTCACTAGGGCTGGTGCCGCCGCTGGAAAAGGCAACAGCCAAGACTATTACTAAGATGATGGTGCCGAGGATGGTACCGATAAGCAGTGGGAGGTTTTTCATAGTCTGACTAGTTTATCATAGCCAACTGCTCCAGGGAAAACTGTCTTATCTTTAAACAGTTAGATATGAATTGTTTCTTTTATATCACAATTACTCAAGTTTTGTCTTGAGCATTTTTTATGCTATCGGATATTAGGTTTAAATTCTGCTGATTATTCAAGCAAATCATTCCACTGGCCAGACTTGCTCACCGGTTTCGGTGTCGGTGACGGTGATAGCAGCGGTTGGACAGCTTTGGGCGGCCAGGAGTTTCGTTTCATCATCATGGCCATCCTGAGAAATCACCGTGGCGATTGCTTCTTCGTCGAGCTGAAAGACTTTGGGAGCAATGGCGACGCAACTGGCAGCACTGATGCACTTGTCGCGAATCACAGCCACTTTGTAGCGGCCGATGTTCTTGGTCTGTACCAACTTGCCATCTTCTTCATGCTGCTCTACGCCATCAAGCCTTTTTTGGATAATGTCGGAAACTGCCATATTTCCTTTCTAATAAAATTTTTCAAAATGAATATTTTCCGGTTTAACACCCTTTTCCTGCAATAAAGTCTGCATGTCTTTAATCATATGGTCATTGCCGCAGAGATAATAGCCAACATTGTTGGAGTTTACCTCCTTGGCTGAAAAAATTTCCGTTACCCGGCCGCGGGAAAGCGGCCAATCATCCGGCGGTTGAGAAAGAGTGGGAATAAAGCTGAAGTTGGAAAAAGTCCGCTCCAATTGTTCAAAATCTTCCGTCCAGAAAAGATGCTCGACGTGTCTCAATCCCCAATAAAGACTGATTGGCCGATTATCACCCTTGCGTTGCAGCTGGTCAAAAATCATTGCCCGGAACGGAGTAATCCCCGATCCCGTAGCCACAAAAACCAACTCTTGCTCGCCAAGTTTTTCATCAACGGTAAAAATGCCCATAGGTGCCAAGATTTCTACCGGGTCGCCAAAATTCAGACTGCTCAAATACTGACAACCCAGACCACCGGGCTCCATATCTACTAACAACTCGAAACCATGATCGATATCAGGGCTGCTGCAGATCGAGTAAGAACGCCTGTCGCCGCGCTCCGAGACCTTGATCGAGACGTATTGCCCAGCCTCAAACTTGATGGTGTGCGGCTCAACGAGTTCGAAATGAAATTGGATGAATTTTGAGTTTAGTTCTGTTTTTTCTTCTAATTTGGCAATATATTTTTGCGGTGGTTGCAGGGGTGGAGTCATAAACTGCTTTCAAAAATTTGTTAAATTGTTCTATTTGCGTTGTTTTTGCCAATTGCGCCCGTGCCATAAACCAAGCGCTAGTTTGGCTATCGTAGCATATTCTTCAGTTCTATCAACAAAGCCATCGGTGACTATGCCGATCATGCCTTGCTTGCGGCGGACATCATGCTCGTCGCTGATATCGGCAATGGCCGGACCCATTTCTTCGCCCCGGCGTATTCGCTCGGCGAGCACCTCGGGTACTTCAAAGCGGGCGCCGTTAGCTGTTTTTAGCGAACCTTCACTATCTACTACAGCCGCCCAAACTGTGGACCAAACCTGACCATCCAATTCAGTCACCCCGCCCTCGAGACCAACTCCCAGCAAATCGAGCTCGTCCGGGTTATCAATTCCAAAATGGCTGATACCGTCTTCCAAAGCGGCCTTGGCCCGGTTTTCCGCACCGGTCCGGGTCTCCTCATCGCCCCAAGGCTGGTCGGGAATGCCGCTGGGAACATCGAACCCCATTACCTGCACATCCGGCCACGTCTCACTGGCTGCTTGAACTACGGCGTTGATTTTTACCGGATTAAGTGAACCGACAAAAATTCTCATACTCCTAGTGTAACAAATGACCGCTGCTTATTTGGGTCTATAAATAATCACCCAGCAGAAAATAACAATAATTAGGTATTCTTTTCCTGGAGGATCTTCTTAATGGTAGTCAAACCTAAGAGGAGGCACCGCAATCGGCCGGGGGCAATCTTGCTCAAGGCCAACAGCTCGAGAATTTCCCCCGCTCCCATGGCCATAATATCTGAGACCTGTTTGCCGACTACATAATCGGAGAGCTGCCCCATCGCAGCCTGGCTGATGATGCAGCCGGTACCGGTCCAACCCACTGATTCAATTTGCTTACCGTTGGAGGTCAACTTGATCCTAATGGAAACGGTGTCGCCGCAGGAAGCGTTGTAACTGGTGGCTTCACCATCGAAATCGGCCAGTTCACCGAAATTTTTCTTGTTTTCTGCCGCCTCCAGCAATTGTTGATGATATAAATCTTGCATAACTAGCTTGGCTTTACCAGATTAAACCTTAAAAATCCGCTTAACTTTATCCAAAGCCGATACCAAGGCATCAATTTCTTCTCGGGTATTATAAACTTGAAAACTGGCGCGGGTAGTGGCAACCCAATCGTTGTAAACATGCAGCGGCATAGTGCAGTGATGCCCGGAGCGAACCGCGACTCCCTCGCTGTCTAACACCTGGGCAACATCATGAGCATGCACCCCTTTATAAAGAAAGGCGACAGAACCAATCCGACGAAGCTGGCTGCCAGAGCCAACCGAGAGCGGACCGACCAACTCAACTTCTGGAATCTGCTGCAATTGCTCCAAAGCGTAAGCCACCAAATCCTGATCATGCTCCAACACTGCTTCCATCCCCAGTGCCGACAAATAGTTGCAAGCAGCCTCCAGTCCCACAGCCGAAGCCACATCCGGTGTACCCGGTGTGAACCGGTCAGAAAGACTGCTGCTAAATTCTGTCCCCTCGACGCTGACTGCTGCGATCATGCCGCCGCCAAAAAAGTACGGCCGCATCTCACCGCTTTCCAGTATCTCCTTGCGAACTAGCAGCAAACCGCTGCCCATCGGACCCAACATCTTGTGACCGCTGGCTGAGAAAAAATCCACCCCAAGGCGGGAAAAATCAACTGGCAAGTGACCGGCGGCTTGGGCGCCATCGACAACAATCCGTGGCTTGATTTTGCCCTTTTTAGCTTGTTCATCAACCAAGGTAATTATTTCCTGAAGCGGGCAAACGCTTCCTAATGTATTGGAGACATACGTCAAGGTCAGCAGCTTAACATTGCCCTCAGCCAACTTTTCCTTGAGATCATGCAGATCCACTTCGCCCTCAGCTGTTAAATTGACAAAGACTACTTTGGCGCCCGTACGCTTAGCAGCCTCCTGCCAAACAACCAAATTGGAATGATGATCCATGTAGCTGACCAAAATCACATCACCTTTTGTCAAATTGTGGTCGGCCCAACCATAGGCAATACCGTTCATCGATTCAGTGGTGTTGCGAGTCAAAATCAACTCATCCTCTTCAGCACCAAAAAAACCAGCAACGACCGCCCGCGCCTGATTCCACAACTGAGTGCTTTCATCAGACAACTGATGGACGCCACGGTGAATGTTGGCGTTGTGATGAGTGTAGTAATTGGTGATAGCGTCAATTACCGCTTGTGGTTTTTGAGTGGTGGAAGCGTTATCCAAATAAACCAGTGGTTTAGCATGAACTTTGCGCCACAGCAGAGGAAAATCGCGCCTCACCCGTTCTTCATCAAACATGGGTATATTGTATCAGCAAGTGCGTTATCTTGAGTAAGCTCTGGAGTTGGAGGGAAAATACTTCTTCAGCGTCTCCAAAAAACCTAAATCCTCTATCGCAGTTTGAAAATACTCCTCAAAAACTTTGGCTCCCACACCCACTCGAAGATGATAATTCTCACCTTTTTTCTGCTCAGGGTAGTTCCGGTTAAATAGAATATCGGCTACTTCCCGGCAAAAGATTCTTAATTCTTCTGCGTAGAAGGCAGCCGCAGCCTCTTCATCGGGAACCACCTCACCTAAAAGATGCTGATGTTCATTGGCTGATGCGGAGTTTTGCAAGCGTTCAAGGATTGAAATGATTATTTTTTGATTATTTGCAAAACGATTTCGCAGTAGTCTAATGTAATAGGGCGAATTAGGATCAGTGAGCACAAGTCTTACTGCCTCACCCACCGCCTGGGCTTTGCTTATTGAAGGATAGCTGACGGAAGGCTGTTCCAATGAATTTTTATAATTTTCTCTCAAGCGCATATCTCTGAGCGGCGCAGGCGCGGCAACTGGAAAAGAGTGTTCAAAACCAAAGTTTACCAAATTTTCTCTGGCCAGTTCTTCGAAAACCTTCAACTGATTGGGCGTGATGATAAAAGCCCTATGTTCAATATAATCTCTTAATTTTCCTAAGTAATTCCAAATGTCTCCTTTATTGTCGTTTTCTCTTCTTGTTAGATAAATAGCAGCCTCAAGAATCACTTTTGGAAACAATGCACGGAAATCCTGACCGATTTTATGACCCAGTTCATGCTCCTCACGGTGCCCTGGCATCACCTTCTCTTCGTCGGAATAATAACCTAAAAGTGCCTCGCGAAAACCAGATTCTTTACTGCTTGTCCTACTTATTTCCGAAACTCTGAGGTTAAATGGACTTTCAGGATGAGCTAAACAGATCTGCAGCACCGTCATCACCAAGTGGTCCATCAATCGATGTTCCTGCTCACTATTGGCTTGCCCGTCTACATAACTCTGAATTAATTCTGCAAAAGCTGTATGAAAATCCCTGGAAGAGATTATAAGAGTAGTTAACCTCGGAAAAATATTTGCTTCTGCTAATGGAGAAACAGACTCTCTCGGCTTGGTGCCTGGTTGACCATTGCCGTTCTCCTGCTCCCGAGAAGTAACGATACCAGTAGCATCAGAATGATCAGGAATACCAAGAGTCGTTTCTTTTCTACCGTTATTATGTGACATAGGTCACAATTATAAGACTATTGTTAATAATTACAAGACTATATTTTGAATACAAAATATAACAATAAGGTATTATTTTCTATTGAAAATTAATGTTATCGACCAACTCTTTGTTGAGGGCCTTGTTTCCATTGTTGTCTTGCCTCTTCTTCTTGCTGATGTTTTTGTTCTAGTCGGTGATTATTAAAATCCAGAACCTGTTCTCTGAAGTTTACTGGGTTTTGATACACATTTGAAGATAATGCTAACAATTGAGCATGCGCTGATCCGGTATGGACATAATAACTAAAAAACTTATTAATCACCGGTGGCAGGTTGACCTCATGCGCATCATAAGCATCTTTTTTCATTAACCTCTGGGTGAGCTGCCGGACCGCGTCCCTGAGTTTTGTATAGAGAAGCGTGCCGGCACTATAATCATAATCTGCAATATACTTAAGATTCTCCCAGTTGAGCTTGACACGTTGAGCCGCACCATACAAAAACCCTAAGTATCCAAGTTTAATGTTTTCAGGGATGGCTGTATTCAGGGCAATCATCCGCAAATTAAAAATACTTCTGGGATGAGCTAACAATGATGCCAGAGCTATGGAAACAGCACTCTCACCTCTGGTGATAAAACCCTCGCCGAGCTCCCGACAGATTATATCGATAATTGGCTGAAAATCATAAGTCTCGATCTTTTTCCTCAGCTGTTCTGCAAATTGCCGTTGTTTTTCTTCTGGAGACCTATCCCTGTCCCCAGCAGCTGGTTTGACAGCAATTTCTATCCCGGCGCCATTGCCGTTCCGTGAATACCCGATATGAGCTTCATCCTCAAAAGTAGAACTTCTTCTAGAAACACCATTGGCACGGAAATTATTAGGACCCTCTACTCGGTTCATAGGGCGGACTATATTAATCTTATGTGAGATTTTAGCAGGATTATTGTAAGAATTTGCACTAATGAGATTGCTATGGGATACAAGCTTTAAGAAATTTCGGCCAGAAATCCATCGATAATGATTTCTTCCGCTTTTTGTTGAGGAATACCGCGGCTCATCAGGTAAAATATATGCTCTTCAGGAATCCGGGAAACACTGGCGGCGTGGGAACAGCGGACGTCATCAGTTTCGATTTCCAGGTCAGGAATACACTCTGCGGTAGCACTTTCTGAGAGCAATAGCACCCGCTCGGTCAAAAAGGAGGTGGTGTCGCCGCAGTCTGGTTCAATGACAATCTTGCCTCTAAAGGTGATTTTGGATTTGCCGGCAGCTACGCCGCGCAGCATTGTTTCTGCTCTGGTGTGGGGAGCGGTATGCTTAACCAAAACCGAAACTGCCAACTGTTCCTGGACATCAGTCCGAAAAGCGCCCTTAATTTTTGCCTCGGCACCGGCTCCGGCTAGTTCCACCAGGTATTCGCCCGGTTGGGTTAGGATTATTTCCCGCTGCTCGTTTTTTTTGATGAGGTATTTTTTCATAAACTATTAATTTCTCAACCGATCGACCCCTCCATCTCGTGATCAATCAAGCGGTTCATCTCCACCGCGTACTCCAACGGTAATTTTTTAACTAAATCATCAATAAAACCATTGACGATCATTTTGCTGGCATTTTCCTCGGTGATGCCGCGGCTCATCAGGTAAAAAAGCTGATCCTCGCCGATTTTGGAAACCGTCGCTTCGTGTTGGACGACGACATCATTGTTGAAGATGCGTTCTAGCGGGTATGTATCGGATCGCGATTGGCCATCGAGAAGCAAGGCATCACAAATCACGGTGTTTTTGCTGGCGCGGGCGTTAGGACCGATGTTAATTAAACCCCGGTAACTGGTACGGCCGCCGTCCTTACTGATGGATTTGGAAATGATGCTGGAACTAGTGTGCGGCGCCAGGTGAATTGCTTTAGAGCCGGTGTCTTGATGCTGGCCGGCGCCGGCCAAAGCCATCGATAGAGTTTCGCCCCTGGCGCCGCGGCCGGCTAAGATGAAGCTGGGATACTTCATGGTCACTTTGGAGCCCATGTTAAAGTCAGTCCAGATCATCTCGCCTTCTTCTTCCACAAATGCCCGCTTGGTAACTAGGTTATAGACATTTTTGTACCAGTTTTGGACAGTCGTGTATTGGCAGCGGGCGTTCTTTTTGACAAAAATTTCCACAACGGCCGAGTGCAGCGACCCGGAGGAAAAGTTGGGAGCGGTGCAGCCTTCAATGTAATGTACGCTGGCACCTTCATCAACGATGATTAAAGTCCGTTCAAATTGACCGGCGTTTTGAGCATTGATGCGGAAGTATGTCTGCAGCGGCAGTTTGACATGCACACCTTTAGGTACATACACAAAAGACCCACCTGACCAGACAGCGGTGTTCAAAGCTGCAAACTTGTTGTCGCCGCTGGGGATGACTTTGCCAAAATACTCCTTGACCAAATCGGGATATTGGCGGAGACCGTCATCCATTGACAAAAATACTACCCCTTCTTTTTCGTAAACACTCTTGAGGGAACCGTAAACCACCTCGCTGTCATACTGGGCTTTGACACCGGCCAAAACCGCCTTCTCTGCCTCTGGAATGCCTAACCTGTCAAAAGTTTCCTTGACTTCCGGCGGTACTTCATCCCAAGACTTTTTCTGTTCGTCGGTCGCCCGCAGATAATAATGAATTTTGTCAAAATTAATTTCGCTCAAATCTGCTCCCCATGTGGGCATCGGCCGTGCTGCAAACTGCTCCAGTGCCCGCAACCGCAGCTTGAGCATCCATGCCGATTCTTCCTTGAGGTGGGAGATCTCTTCCACCACCTGCCGGCTCAACCCGGGCTTGCTGATAAAAGCGTAATTTTCCGTGGGAAAGTGATAACCATGCTGATATTCATCGCCTGCCTCAAAACCGCTAGTCTGTTTTTTTGCAAACCTTGCCATCGCGTCATCCTAAATTAACCTAACAATGACCGCAACCGCCGCAAGCACAACTGTGGTCTTCTTCATCTTCTTGAACGCAAAGCAGCGCAGTCTCTGCCATCTTTCTGATAAAATCTCCTTGTTCACCACCAAAATTGAATTCGTTCAATTCCTCTAAGCCAACCCACTCATAATCAGTGTGCTCACTGCTGAGTTTTATTTTGGAGCGGTCAAAACCAAGCGGCAACTCAGCTACCCAACCGGTGATAATGCTATAGACCTGTCGATCAGATTCAAAAAAAGTATCAAAAAATATCAATGATCCAGTAGTAAAAACGTCTTCCGCCACTGCTACTCCGGTTTCTTCCTTGATCTCCCTGACGATGTCGTTGCGGTGCAGACCTTCTTGGGACTCGGCAACCTTCGGCCACTCAGTGTTGCCACCAGGTAGATCCCAGCATCTAGGTCGGGACCTGGAGTTTTCAGCTCGTTTGAGCAGCAAAACCTGTCCGGCGCTGACCAAAGCTGCTTTCTGCAGCAACTTAACGTTTTCTGTAAGATGATGCCTGGTTTTCTTGACTCCGGCGTCGCTGTCAGTTTTCATCGCGGTATCCTTTCACTTCAATAGATTCGGCAAGCTCCCGCCCGCCGCTTTTGGTGATACGGCCATCTTTCATAACATGGATGAAATCGGGTTTTAAATACTCCAAAATCCGCTGATAATGGGTAATCACCAGAATTCCCATTTGAAATTGCTCAGCTATCTTTTTCACCCCTTTGGCAACGTCGCGAATAGCATCGATATCCAAGCCGGAATCAGTTTCATCCAAAATTGCGTATTTAGGCTCCAAGACTGCCATCTGCAAAATTTCCAAACGTTTTTTCTCGCCACCACTGAAACCTTCATTTAATCCCCGCGTCAGTAGATTTTTGTCCACCCACAGTTCTTCTGCCAATTTTTCCAGATGTTTGCGAAAGTCTAAGACACTCTGAAACTGTTTGTCCGGCTCCTCTGCAAATCGGGCGTGATGAGCGTGGCGAAGAAAATTCTGAACCTTTACTCCAGGCACTTCCACCGGGTACTGAAATGCCAAAAACAGGCCGGCTTTGAGCCGCTCGTCCGGCGCCAACTCAAGCAGGCTTTGACCATCCACCAAAACCCGTGATTTCCCAAAAATTTCATATTTGGGGTGACCCATCAGGGCGCTGGCCATACTGGATTTGCCGGAGCCATTCGGACCCATGATAGCGTGCAGTTCCCCCGGCTTGACAATCAAATCCACTCCTTTGACCACTTCTTTGCCCTCAACGGCTACCCGCAATGACTTAATTTTTAGAGCTGGTTTTGAGTTACGCATAGGCGCAGCAATGATACCACGAAGCCAGGCTAGTACCAAATAAAATTAGGCCCAATAACCAACTGGAGCCTGAAGTTGCATACTCAATTATTACAAGAATCGCATTTTCTTCACACCCGCCAGGCATAGGCTAGCTGATAATCAACAGAAAGGCAGTCTATGTCTTTATTTACCAGGAAGAAGAAGGTGATCGTAGACGGTGCAAATATCGCCTATCTGCAGCGGACTCATAATGGTAAACCCCTGGCGGTGAACATCTTTCGGGTAAAGAGGGAACTCGAGAAAAAGAGATTTCTCCCGATTATCATTGTGGACGCCAGCCTCTATCATGAAGTTGCTGACCAGGATAAGTTTGAAGAGCTGATAGATCTGGGGGAAATTGAACTGGCACCAGATGATACTGATACCGAAACCTTTATCATTGAAGCCGCCCACAAATACCGGGCTCCGATTATTTCCAACGATCTTTATGAGGAATATCAAGATCAGTACCCCTGGATAGAAGACAGGCGTATTCCATTGGTTTTATCAGGCGACTTGGAGGTAGAGTTTTATCAGCTGGGAATGGGGTTATAGTAAGTATTGGCGGGGTAATTTTGACTACTCAGCGGCTGGCGCTTAGCTTGAAAGCCAGCTTCACTTCCTTGCGGACATCTTCGATAGTTTCCAGATCCTCGACTTCTTCTTGGGAAAACCAAGCAATACCGTCGGTTTCCTCTTCATTCTGTTTAAAGTCCACGCTGCCAAGCGGATTAAACAAGTATGTGAAACAGAGGTGCTGCTCACAGCCCCTGGACCAAAGCTTGTTGGCCGACCTTTTGTCCGGGTGAGCACTGTTAATGCGGGCTTGGTAATTTTCCTTACTGATCCAGTGCAGGTTGGTGGCAATCGGTGAAGGAAAATATTCTGATAGATCAGACTCTATTAGTTCGTGGACCGGATCATAGGCGGCCACCCGGACGCCGGTTTCTTCAAAAAATTCCCGTTCGGCAGTCTGGTGGGGCAATTCATCTTCGTCGATGTGGCCGCCGGGAGCCAACCAAAAGCCTAGTTTTTTGTGTTTGACCAGGAGAACTTTGTTATCGTGGATAAGAAAACCGGCGGCAGTGTAGCAGATTTTGGGATTGTTGGACAAGGTGGTTGGGAAGGCAGACATCATTTTCTATTTGCCTGTTTCGTCGATTCCTGAGCCCACCGATTGTGCCTAGCCTGATCTCGCTGGCCTTCTGGTGACTCTCTCAGAGCTTTTATCTCAGCCTGAATGCGTGCCCTTTCTTCAGGATCTTTTATTCTTAAGAGTTGTGCATACAGGTCCTGCATTGTCACTTCAGTTTCTGATACTCTGGGGAGTTGCTCATCCATTTTGATCTTTCTTGGGTGTTAACCCACTCATAGTTATTCCAGCTCGCTCGTGCTTCCTCCATTCTTTCGACTTTCTTAAAGAATTGATTAAGCGTGATAATCTCTTAACCTCACTAGTATTATTCTCAGCTTGTGCCAGCATCATTTCAGCTAACAAATCCTGCATTCGCTGTTCCAGTTCTGGATCGAAGTGCTTAGATTCTCTATTTTGTGATTGCTCTTCAACTGTCACTCTATACTTTCTAAGCTTAGTTCTACAACAAACTCATCTGCACACCGGAAGTGTCCTTGGGTGTAAAAGTAAAGTCCACGCTGCACTCGATCAGCCGGTTCCACTTGTTCTTAAACTTCACAAACCCCTTCTGGAGGCCAAAATCATAGACATCCCTGGTCACTGCCACATCCTGCAGGCAATAATCGCGGAGCCGGTCCAACTGGCCTGTCTGGTAGTACTTGATGGCATCAAGACCGTCGCCCGTCTTGCCGATGCCTAACGTTTCCTGAGCTACTGCATCCAAGCCGATCCGGTGGCCGACACTGGCTTTGATCCGTCCCATCAGATCCAGGGTAGGAATGCGGCTAATGTCGCCTTGGTAATAATCGGAAAAAGTAGGCATGTCAAAACCGTCAATATTAAATCCCACAATTACATCCGCCTGCTCCAACAATGGAAAGAGCTTGGGCAGATCTTCCTCATAATACCCCTGCATCTCGCCTTTGCTGCTAAAACCCTCACGGACACAAACTCCGACAAACGAGATGCCGAGCCGCTCCGGAAAGTAGCCGCCGACTTCGTCAAAGGTTTTTTTTGTTTCTACATCCAGAATCAACTGCAGCATGTTTTTTAAGTAATTAATTGACGGACAAAAATGGTTTGCATTTGGCAAACCCAGCAGCTCACATCATAAACAAAATGCGGGCGGATGACAACTCAGAGGAAGAGATTATTGGTGTGGGCAGGAAATGTTAACAAAAACGCATAATTGAGTTTCTGCAATGTTGTTTTCAGATGGAACAGCTATCTCGACTTTCGCTAAGACAAACTACTTTGCAGGTTATACAAATCAAATGCCATCAATCTCATCATCATAAACATCAAATCCTGGATCCCAGCCGATCGGTGCTTCTTCCAACCCGTGCTTGATTCGCCATCTACGCTCGTTTACAGCTTTCATTGCCTCTTCTTGCAATTGTTGCATCGTCTTCTTCTTAGGCTCCTGACTATTCTCTTCTGATTCTGTTGGTCCCCCCCCCACGTCTCTCTGTTGTTCTTGAGTCATATCTAACCTCCACTTTAATAAGTTTGATATTATTATATAACTACTCCGTCACCCCCTCATAGCGCCGCTGCACCTCCGGCCAGCTAATCACGTTCCACCATGCCTCAATGTATTCCGGACGCCGGTTTTGATACTTGAGATAATAAGCGTGCTCCCAGACGTCCAAGCCTAGCACCGGCGTCCCATTCAACTCGGCTACATCCATGAGGGGATTGTCCTGGTTGGGGGTGCTGGTGACTACCAGTTCGCCATCTGCGGTCACCACCAACCAAGCCCATCCGGATCCAAACCTGGTAGCAGCCGCCTTGGCAAACTCTTCTTTAAAGTCGGCAAACGATCCAAAGGCTTTTGAGATATGCTCCGCCAGCGCGCCAGTGGGTTCACCGCCACCATCCGGCGACATAATTTCCCAAAACATGTTGTGGTTATAAAAACCGCCACCGTTATTGCGGACCGCCGGCGGATGTCCGGAAACACCGGCGAGAATCTCCTCAATATTTTTTCCATCAAGGTCAGTGCCTTTGACCGCTTCATTCAGCTTGTCGGTGTAGGCAGCATGATGTTTGTCATGATGCAATTTCATAGTCTCTTCATCGATATGGGGAGCCAGGGCACCGTAATCGTATGGCAGTGGAGGCAATTCAAACATGGGAACCTTTCCTTGGAAACTTTTACGCTAACATCTAACCAAGCATGGACGGTAATTAGGTAATAGCTCGGTAAGAGTTTTCTAAGTGTAACAAATCATGCTAGGTATGACAAATAATATAAGCCTAGCGTTCGGCAACTACAGGCTGGCGGCGGTAAACTTCACTTTGTCGTTCAGAAAATGCTTTAGAAAAAGCTTTGGCTTCCGAAACATTAAATCCATAAACTACGACTGTACCGGCAATTTGGGAAATAACCACGCTGGAAACATCGAAAATTTTATCCACAAAAGCTTGGTGGACATGGACACTACTGATTTGATTTAAGGGAATAGAAAAACTGCTGGAATTAAATCCGGACACCTCGCAATTGATAGTTTTGGCGGTCAACTCAACCGAGGTGTTTTTGGCATGAAGCTTGGCATCAATAACCTGCCTGATAGCAAACAGGACCATAAAACCAGTGCTTAGCAACAATATCAACCAAGCTACCTCACCTGTGTCCCGTTGCAAGATCAGTGGCAAAATAATCGAGCTACCCAGAAAAATTATGGTGAAATAAACCGCCGCCTTAGTCAATGAATATATAAAATTATTGACAATAATTGGCAGTGTTTTTTTAACAGTTATCTTCATAGATTATTTCTTCCTGCTGGACCGAAAACCAGTCATGTCCAATACTTCCATTAGGATATAGCCCAGAAAAGCATAGACAAACATGGCAAACAAAGTCGTGAACTCAATCACATGGCCGCCACTGACCGACGGCGTGGGAAAGGCAAAGAAAAACGGCTCCAGTACCGGGTTGGTGTTTTGGTAAACCCAGCTCACAAATTCGGAGCGCGGATTAGCAACCAACAGCTTTAATAAAAACCGCAATGCCAAAAACATTTCCAACAGACTAATCACAAATCTGGCAAAATCCTTGAGGTGGCGGCTGATTACAAACATATATTCCCCGTCACAGTTATTATACAGAATCTGCTTGCTCAGGGGGTTGAGATTTCTGAGTATGCTCCTCTGTAATCCGCACCAGCTCGATCAACCGATCGCGGGCGATGGTTTTCACATACTCCTGGATGGCATCATAACTGACATTGGCTCCCGGTTCTGCGGCTACTGGTTCCGGCATTTCTGCCCATAGCACCTCTCCTGCCAGAAAACCGGCGGCACCGCTTTCTAAGGCAGCGCGTAGGTTTTCTTTGTATTGTTCATAACCAAAGTTTTCCGGGGAAAATAACCAAGGTACATCAAGTTCGGCAGTGATAGTCACCGCTGCAATCGGGTCTGCCGGCATCTCCAACGCCAACAGGTCCGCCAGCCTCCGCAAGTCTTCAATCGCTTCTAACATAGCATCATTGGAACCAGAGGTATTTGAGTCCGACGTCGGCTCTGCTGCTGCCGGCGGCTGATAAATCCGCAACTTCAGGAGCAGATCAATACCCAGGTGCTGACAATAATCATAGATTTCCGCCACCATTTGGCGTTTTTTCTCAGCCTGCTCCTCTTGAGGATGATAATAAAGCTCCAGTTTTGCCAAGGCATAATTATTGCTGATGTGCTCCGGACCCCAACTTTCCAATAGCGGTGGCAAGGCCAGTGGATCATAGGCCGGCAAACGCCGCTCCAAACTCAAAAGTAACCCGCAAGCGGGAGCTTTTTCCATTATCGAGTGAAAGTTGTGTTCCGGGCTGATTATGATTCCACTAGCTTCCGGGGACAATTCCATAGTCAGCATAGAACTGAGCGTCTGAGCAATCATTAAACCCTGGGGGTCCTGAAGATTCACCTGCAGTCTCTCAGCCAGCTGAGGTATCCGGTCTAACTCGAGAATGGCATACATGCCGGTTTTGCCGGCAACAGCTGTCTTCTGCATGCCTTCAGTATAGCGGAAATGCCAGGTTCAAGGGAGTGGCGTTGGTTT
The DNA here is from genome assembly GCA_002306315.1 of Patescibacteria group bacterium UBA1370. Taxonomy (GTDB): domain Bacteria; phylum Patescibacteriota; class Microgenomatia; order UBA1400; family PJMF01; genus UBA1370. The sequence continues at coordinate 24,091 of DBRK01000006.1, forward strand.
ACTCGTCCCGATCGTTGTTATCGCCTCGGGAACGGAAACCACCCCGCTGGCCTCTGCCATCGCGGTCACCGAAGTTGCCTCGGCCGCGGAATCCTCCGCCGCGCCGCTCGCGGTCACCCCGGTCTCGGCCGCTACGAAAACCTCCACCGCGATTGCTTCTAGCGCCATGACCGCCTCGGTCACCGCCACCCTGGCCGCCACGGTTGCGGCCATTTTCCCGCTGTTGCTGCTCTTCCTCGGCAGTTAGCATGGAAAGACCGATCTTGCCGTCTTCTTTAATCTCGGCGATGCGGACATGAACGGTGTCGCCTACTTTGACTTTCTCATTGGCATCGGCAACATAGTCGGTAGACATTCTCGAGACGTGAACCAAGCCTTCACGGCCGGGCAAGTACTCGACAAAAGCACCATAGCTTTCTACTCGCATCACGTCACCGTCAAATTCCTCACCAACCTCAACTACCCGCATCATGTTGTTGATAATTCGGGAAGCATGTTCGATTGCCTCTGGGTCGGTAGAAGAAATATTGACCAAGCCGATGCCGGCTTCCTTGTCTTCCTCAACATTTATCTCAGCACCAGAGCGGTCGATGATATCCTTAATGGTTTTGCCGCCGGGGCCAATCAGCTCGCCAATCCGGTCAGCCGGAATCTCGATTTGCGCTATCTTAGGTGCATATGGCGAAATCTGGGCACGCGGTTCACTGATAGCCTTGAGCATTTCACCCAATATATGCATCCGACCAGCCTTGGCCTGCTCTAACGCCTGCTCAAGCACTGGGCGAGGAATACCTTTGAGTTTGATATCCATCTGAATAGCGGTGATGCCTTCGGCAGAACCGGCAACCTTGAAATCCATGTCGCCGACATGATCTTCTAGACCCTGAATATCAGAGAGGATTACGTACTTTTTGCCATCGCTCATCAGACCCATGGCAATACCAGCGACAGGGCGTTTAATCGGTACACCGGCTGCCATCAATGACAGGGTCGAGCCGCAGACGGAGGCTTGGGAAGTTGAACCATTGGAACTCATAATTTCAGAAACCACATGAATGGTGTAGGGAAAATCTTTTTGCGAAGGCAGCATCGGCAACAAAGCCCTCTCTGCCAAAGCACCGTGTCCGATTTCTCGGCGTTTGGGATAACCAATGCGGCCAGCCTCACCTGACGCAAAAGGCGGCATGTTGTAGTGATGAATATAATGCCTAACTTCTTCACCCTCAATGCCTTCCAGCCACTGGCCCAGAGAAGGATTGCCCAAGGTGGTAATGGTTATTGCCTGAGTGGCGCCGCGTTTAAACATGGCAGAACCATGGGTGCGGGGGAAAACATCAATTTCAGTCCAGATCGGCCTGATTTCCTCGGGCTTGCGGCCATCAGGACGCACGCCTTCGTTGATAATCATTTCTCTGGCATGCTGTTTCTCCAGGCGGTGCAGGGCTTCTGCTATTTCGCGCTCATCAACTAGCTCGTCTTCTGGCTTGCCTTCGTTGATAAATGCCAGCGCTGCTTCTTTGAGCGAGTCGCTGTCGGCTGCTTCCAAGCGGCCTTTTTTCTCAACTAACGCTTTTATTTCTTGGCTAAACTTTTCGTTCAATTGAGCTGACAGCTTGTCAATATCCTGGTTTTTGGCTGCCTCTTCAGCCGTCACCAGTTCAGCTTTCTCTTTGCCAATCTCGGCGGCAATGGCATCAATCTCGGCACAAACGCTGCCAAAAATTTCCTGGGCTTTTACCAGTGCCTCTACCACCACGTTTTCACTGACCTCATCGGCGCCGGCCTCGACCATGACTACACTATCACGGGTACCGGCCACGATCAGATCCAGGCTGCTGGTGGCGCGCTCAGTTTCGGTCGGGTTTATCAGGTAAGCACCGGTTTCTTTGTTAAAACCAATGCGCAGCCCTGCCACCGGACCATCAAAAGGAATTTCTGAAATCGCTAAGCCAATTGCACTGGCCATTAAACCAATCACATCCGGATCGTTTTCACCGTCATAAGAGAAAACGGTGTTAATGATCTGAACCTCATTAGTAATTCCTTCCGGAAACAACGGCCGCAGGGAGCGGTCGATAACTCGAGCCTTGAGGATGGTGTCGTCACTCGGCCGGCCGTCGCGCTTTACCCAGCGTGAGCCTTTGATAATACCGCTGGCATAAAGTTTTTCAGCAAACTCAACCGAAAGAGGGAAATACCCCAAGTTGACTTTATTGCCGAGTGCCACGGTGGTGTGGACCACGGTTTCACCTATGCTGGCCAAAACCGCGGCGTTGGCCTGCTCCGAAAAGCGGCCAACTTCGATGTGGAGAGTTTTATCCCCAATCGCTATGTCTTTTTTATACACATCTGTATATGTCGGATATGACATCACAGTCCTTTCTTTACCGTACTCATTGTACGGGATAGCAGGATGAGGAATGAAGAGTATTCTGGAGAAGAAATAAAGTTCTCAGCTCTAAGTTATCCACTTTGGCAGGAATTCCTGCCTAGGCGCACAGCTTGCAACCGAGAACCTGAGTTATTTCCTCTCTTGAATGCTCTTGAAAAACTCATCCGCAATCTTGTTAATGCTTAAAATTATACCATAAAATTTTGATTTTTGACGCCGGCTAATTGTTAATATTGTTATATTATGTTATAATAAATACTATATAACAGTTAGAATCCTGGTAATTGGAAACTTATGAGTAATGAATTGCCCCAACTTCCCCTATCCGAGAAAGAGTATGCAGATCTGACGCCCGAACAAATCGAAGCGATAATTGCAAGAGAACTGCAGAAACCTGCAGATATGAGAGCGGAGCGTGGTATTCCAGATATCAATCATGAAAATATCAGTGATTATCTTATAAGATCTTTTCCAGAGCTAACACCTGCGCAGAGACGCGCAATTAATGCCGATATAGGCCAGCTTCAAGAGAGGGTTGAGGATTTCCTAAAAGCAAACAGGAAAGCAAGTGAGGGAGAGCTGACTGAGGAATCTTCCATCACTGATCCTTACGAGGGTTTTGAGCGGGATAATTATGAGTAAATTCCCTCAATCTTTACAATAAAATTCTTCCTGGTTTGTTTCCAGTCGCAAGTATCGCAGTTTTTTATCATTAATGTTTTATGGCCACAGCAGGTGCACTGTTGCACTTAAGTAGCATTAATCAGGATAAATGAAACTGCTTAAATGTTACGACGTCTGATCGATGATGAAAAATGTGCCAAGACATAGCGCGATGAAATATTCGAGCATATTGCCTCCTTTCCATATTCCGCACATTCTCAAACAGGGAAATATGCCTGAAGTATCAGCCTAGTAAGAGTTGAGTAATGGGAAATTTGAGGCTTTACTTGCTCAAATCCAACCGGTCAATCAGCTTCCGGTACCGCTCTTCACTGCGCTCGCGCAAGAAGTTAAGCAGCCGGCGGCGTTTAGCTACCTGCTTGAGCAAGCCGCGGCGGGAGTGATCATCCTTCTTGTGGACGTTCAAGTGACCGGTCAGCTCTTGAATGGAAGCCGTCAACAGGGCAATCTGCACCTCTGGAGAGCCGGTATCGCCCTCATAGAGCTGAAAATCCTTGATAATTTGGGTTTTTTGGGCTTTTGTCAGCGCCATGGTATCCTTTCCCTTGTCCCTCCAGAAACTGCCGAAATGCAGGATCCAGCGGGCAAAGTAACCATATATTAATACTATTTATTATATCAAATTTTAGCCTAAAAAGCTACATTTCCTCAACTGTGTCTTCCACAGTATAGGCAACTAGGACATCTCCTTTCTGGAAATCCAGTTTTTTGTTGCGGAAAGTCAAGCCGCCTTCATTCTTGGCCTTGATCGAATCAGTCTCCTGCTTGCCATGCATCATAGTCTTGATTACCGGGTTGGCAACGATTTCATCACCACGCTTGAGATGGAGCTTGTCGCTTTTGCTGATCTCACCTGTTTTAACCCGGATACCGGCAATCCGCTCGCCCCGCATCTCGAATATCTCGAGAATTTCAGCCTCACCAGTGACGACTTCGTCAATGGTTGGCTCCAGGAGTTTGAGCATGCGTTTTTGCAAATCTTCAATCAATTTATAAATAATGTCGTATTTTTTGATTCTGACACCGCGCTCTTTGGCCAAGCGTTTGATGCGGCCGGGAACTTTAACCTGAAAAGCAATTAGCAATGCCCCGGCAGATTCAGCTAGTTCCAGATCGCGCTCAGTTACTTCGCCGACACCGGAAGCCAGGAGTTCGGTGCTTTCGTCATCGAGATTTTGCAGGATAGCTTCCAAGGTGCCCTCTACATCAGCCTTGATAATCAGATTGAGCTTGGGTTTGCCCTCTTCTTCTATCAGTTGGTTAAAGTTGAGATCTGCCCAGGGGTTTGTCTCTTCCTGAGTTTCCTCGGCAACTTCCAGTTCTGGATAATCGGCATTCCGATCATGCACCAGCGAGCCTACTGAAGGTACTTTTTCAAAACTGACAATTTCTGCGGGAAAACCAGGTTTAACTTCCTCAAGCTGGTTGCCTTGCTCGTCAGTGAGCAGCCTGACTCTGCCCGGCACACCTCCGGCTTCAATGTCCATGCGTGGCTTTAAAGTGCCGTTTTTGACAATTACTGTAGCCACCGAGCCGCGGTCGGCTGTTTTGGATGACTCGATCACCACGGCTTCAACCGGAGCCTCCGGGTCGGCTTTGAGCTCAAGCAATTCGGCAATAACAACCAGAGTTTCCAGCAGTTTATCAACATTTTGGCCTTTTACCGCAGAAATTTCGATAGCATCAATGTCACCGCCGTAGTCAGTGACGATAACCTCGTGTTCGGCCAGGCCTGATTTTGCCAGGTTTGGATCCACATCTGGCAGATCAATTTTGTTAATGGCTACCACATAAGGGACGCCGCTGTTTTTGATGTGACGGATAGATTCGACAGTCTGAGGCTTGACGCCGTCGTTGGCTGCCACCACTAAGACAATCAAGTCAGTGACCTGGGCGCCGCGCTCGCGCATCTTGTTGAAAGCAGCGTGGCCGGGAGTGTCGATAAAAGTCAATGGCTTTCCTTGGAAATCGATGCTGTAAGCGCCGATGTGTTGAGTTATACCGCCCGCCTCAGCAGCTGCCACCTTGGACTTGCGGATGTAATCCAAAAGCGTAGTCTTGCCATGATCTACATGGCCCATGATGGTGATTACTGGTGGTCTCGGTTCTAAAGCCATCTGTATTTCCTTTTCTTTCTGGATTAAAACAATTCTTGTCCGACATATCCGGCGCGACTAAAATTATTTGGAGCTACCGTTCATGTCGACTTCTTCGCCCTGCTGTTCGCGCTGAGCCATCTCTTCATTAAAGACAGCCACCTTGGCGCCGAGCAATTCTTTTTGGGCATCGCTAATTTCTTCAGCCTCGCGCCACTTCTGTTCGAAACGCGCCAGGTCAGACAAGGTTGTCAGTTTGTACTCGACCAAAAAGTCGCGGGTTTCTTCTTCCAGACCCTCGAAAGTATCAATTTCGTATTCTTCCTCACCTGTGGCCTCAGATTCAATCTGGCCAGCGGCTGATTTGATAGTAATCTTGTAACCGGTCAATTTGGCTGCCAGGCGAACATTCTGGCCTCCCCGGCCGATTGCCAAAGACAGTTGGTCATCAGGTACAATCACCGTGGCAACTTGCTCCTTCTGGTCAATCTTGATTGCCAACCCCTCAGCCGGCGCCAAAGCACCCTGCATTAACAACATCGGGTTGTCGGACCAGGGGATAATGTCAAGTTTCTCGTTGTTCAGCTCGCGGATAACTTCCTGAACCCGGACACCCCGCTGGCCGACACATGAGCCGACGGGATCCACGCCTTCTTGGGTGGAGCGGACGGCCATTTTGGTGCGGACACCAGCCTCGCGGGCAATGGCCACGATTTCCACTGCGCCCGATGCCAATTCTGGAACTTCGCGTTCAAAAAGTTTAGCCACCAGGTCTTTATCCGAGCGGGAAACTATGATCTGCTTGCCGCGATGGGTTTCGCGGATTTCCTTGATCAAAACCGTAATTCGGCTGTTTACCCGGTAAAACTCGCCGCGCATTTGTTCCTCAGGCGGCATCAAGCCCTGGCCTCGGCCAATGTCCAGGATGACACTCCGGCCTTGCATCCGCAATATCTGAGCGGTGACAATCTCACCAATGCGCTGTTCGTAATCGGCGATAACCTGATCTTTTTCTGACTCGCGGATTTTTTGCAGAATCACCTGTTTTGCGGTCTGAGCAGCAATCCGGCCAAATCCAGCTGGAGTGACGTCGACTGCCTTGCTCTCATCCCAGGCTAGAATTTCTTCTGTCTCTTCATCGCGCTCAGTCACCGGAGCACGGAAAATCCGCGATTCACCATTGGATTTATCGAGTTCCACAAAATAATAGCTTTCGTTGTCAAGTTCGCCCATTTGTTTGCGAAACGCCGAAACCAACGCCTGTTTAATGGCATTATAGATTGATTCTTCGCTGATTTTGCGCTCGGCGGCTATCTGAGAGATAGCAGCGGCAAACTCAGTTCTGACGATGTTGCTTTTCGTTTGCATAGCACCTTTTGTCTTAGTTTTATTAGGTTTCTTTTTTGGTTTTGATTAAAAAAGGACTCGAATTCCGAGCCCTCCATCACCAAACAAGAGTATTGTACTGCAAAATCTTGACAGACGCAAGGAAACTAAAGCTCCACCGCCTGCAGCCGTTCCACAGCCAGCCGCTGTTCCCGCGTCAGTTTTTCCGGCACCTCAACTATCAAGCGCACATATAAATCGCCCTTGCCGCCGCCGCGTACATGCGGCACACCCTCACCCCGGAGCCGTACCAAAGTATGCGTCTGCGTCCCCGGCCTGATTTTTAGCTTTAGCTCGGCATCGACAGTTTCCACCTCTGCTGTGCCACCAAGAACCGCCAATGAGAAAGGAATTTTCTTGTCTACGTATAAATCATAGCCATCGCGCCGGAACCGTTCATGCGGCCGGACATTGATGGTCACATCAAAGTCATCAAAACGAATGCGGGTGCCGTCGCTGGCACCGGCGGGAATTTTAATCTTGTGTTTCTTGCCGTTGACCTCGATTTCCTTGCTGGCGCCTTTGATAGCCTCCAAGAAATCAATACTTACCGAATATCGAGGACGCGACCTGGCTCGGGCAAAGCCGCCACCGAAAAATGACTCAAAAATATCAAAGGGATCACCAAAATCAATATCTTCAAAAGGTATGCCGCCGGTGCTGGTTGTATATGTCCAGGTAAACGGACCCGCCTGTGAGCCACGGAAAGGTCCGCCTCCCATACCACTGGCCGGATCAAAGGCAGCATGGCCAAACTGGTCATACATCTGCCGCTTTTTGTTGTCAGACAACACCTGGTAAGCTTCGTTGATTTCCTTAAACTTTTCCTCGGCCTCTCTTTTGTTGTCGGGATTTTTGTCCGGATGCCACTTAAGAGCCTGCTTGCGGTAAGCCGACTTAATTTCCTTGTCGGAGGCTGTCTTGGAGATGCCAAGAATATCGTAGTAATCGCGTTTAGTCGCCATAGCTAGTAATTGTAGCAGGTTAAAGCCGCAACTTGCTCATACTGGAGTTTAGGGAAAATCCACTGACTGCAGCCAAAAACAAGCTTACTCGTTGATGACTTCACCTTCCTCGACCTCACCATTAGGTTTCTTGCCGTTGGCTGGGCCATTGGCTTTGGAGTTACCTTCGGCGGTGGCTCCTTCATTTGTCTCGGAAGCCTGGGTGTCAGCCCCTCCTGCCTTCTGGACTTCCTCAGTCATCTTCTGGGCGATTTCGAAGGTCTCGTTGACAGCATTGTCCAGCGACTCGGCAGTAGCCGATTCCTGGTCAGCCAGCTCTTTAAGCTTGTCAATGCTTTCCTGAAGCTGCTTCTTGGTGTCCTCGCTGACTTTTTCACCATATTCGCCTAGCTGTTTCTCCAGTTCAAAAGCCACACTATTGGCTTTGTTGCGGGCTTCAACAAGCTCTTTCTTGCGCTTGTCTTCCTCAGCGTGCAGCTCGGCGTCCTTCTTCATTTGCTCCACTTCCTCTTCAGAGAGGTTGGTGGAATTCTGGATGGTAATTTTCTGTTCCTTGCCGGTGGTTTTGTCCTTGGCAGTGACATGGAGAATGCCGTTGGAATCGATGTCAAAAGTGACCTCAATCTGAGGCATGCCGCGGCGGGCTGGAGGGATGCCATCGAGAATGAAGCGGCCTAGCGATTTGTTGTCGGCGGCCATCTCCCGCTCACCCTGCAGAACATTGATTTCTACTTGAGTCTGGTTGTCGGCTGCGGTAGAAAAGATCTGGGAAGCACTAGTAGGAATGGTGGTATTGCGCTCAATAAGCGGTGTCCGCACTCCACCCAGGGTTTCAATACCCAAAGTCAGCGGTGTCACATCCAGCAAAACAATGTCGGACACATCCCCGCCGATGACTCCAGCCTGGACAGCGGCGCCAATAGCCACGACTTCGTCCGGATTGACGCCCTTGTGCGGCTCTTTGCCGAAGAACTTCTCAACCCGTTCCTGGACTTTGGGTGTCCGGGTCATACCACCGACCAAGACTACATCATCGATCTCCTTAGCGGTGATGCCGGCATCTTTGAGAGCTTTTTCAACCGGACCAAACGAACCCTCGATCAGGTCATCAACCAGCTCTTCGTACTTGGCACGGCTCAAGGTCATGGTCAAGTGCAGCGGCTGGCCTTCATCACCCTGAGTGATAAAAGGCTGATTGATTTCTGTCTGCTGAGTGCTGGAAAGCTCAATCTTGGCTTTCTCGGCTGCATCCTTAATCCGCTGCAGAGCCTGGGGATCTTTGGTTAAGTCTTTGCTGGTTTCTTTCTTAAATTCCTCAACTATCCAATCAATGATCCGGGCATCAAAGTCATCGCCGCCCAGGAATGTGTTGCCGTTAGTGGACTTGACCTCAAAAACTCCGTCGCCGATTTCCAAAATAGAAATATCAAAAGTACCGCCACCGAGGTCATACACGGCGATAGTTTTGTTCTCGGCTTTGTTGAGGCCGTAGGCCAGCGCAGCCGCCGTCGGCTCGTTGACAATGCGCTCCACAACAAGGCCTGCAATCTCGCCGGCTTGTTTGGTGGCTTGGCGTTGCGAATCATCAAAGTAGGCTGGAACAGTAATCACCGCCCGCTTGACTTCCTGACCCAGGTAGCTTTCGGCGTCTGCTTTGGCTTTGGCCAGGATTTTGGCAGAGATTTCCTGCGGTGTGAAAGTTTTACCGTCGATTTTAATTACCGCCATGCCATCTTTGCCCTCGGCGGTTTCATAGGCTACGTGCTTCAGGGCTTCTTGAACTTGTTTGTTCTTGAATTTACCGCCCATAAATCGCTTGACTGAGTTGACGGTCTTCTGGGGATTCAGCACCATCTGACGTTTTGCCGTATCACCCACCAGCACTTCATCACCTTTGAAGGCTACCACAGAAGGAAAGGTGTTCCTGCCCTCAGAAGTAGGAATTACCTTGGGCTGACCGCCTTCCATGACTGCCACCGCGCTGTTGGTGGTGCCTAGGTCGATACCGATAATCCTGCCGTTTGTTGATTTTGTGTCTGTCATCTTTCCTTTCAGTTGATTTGCTAGCTGTTTTTCTTAATTAAATTATGTAAATTCCGGTTTGATAAAAGGTTATTTTAGCAAACAATGCAGTAGACTGCTACTATATTTATAGTCCGAGGTATGAGCCTATTTTTCACCAAGCACCACCTTGGCATGGCGGATGACTTTGCCATTTAGGGCGTAGCCGCGCGTTACTACCCGGATCACCTTATCGCCTTTGCCTTCTTTCTCGACTGCTTCCATAGTTTCGACATCAAATGTTTTCCCTATGACGGGAATTTCCTGCAAGCCATGGCCCTCCAAAACCCTGGCAAATTCCTCCGCTACCATTTTCACTCCTTGGTCGTCGATTTTCTCAGCTGCCAAAGCCAGATGGTCCAGGGGTTGCAGCAAGTCCTCGATTAGATCCCGGGATGCAAACTTGGCAAACTCGGCTTTTTCTTCCTGGCTGCGCCGGACTAGGTTTTGGTAGTCAGCCAAAGCCCGCTGGTATTTTTCTCTGATATCCTGAGCAGCATTAGCAGCTGCCCGGCGGTCCATAAACTCCAATAGATGGCGCCGCATTTCTGCTTCGGTCAGTTTCTCCAGAGCCTCCTCTGCCTCCAGCCACTGAAATTCCGAGTGCTCAGTAGACAGCTGCACCTCCAGAGAATTCGCCCGAACCCAATAGGTGACACCGATAACCTCATTGTCGGGATCCGGTGTATGGCCTCGGTAGAAATGCCAGGTAACCAAAGGTTCCACCAGCTCCACCTCCAGGCCGGTTTCTTCACGGATCTCCCGCCTCAACCCTGTTTCCAGGTCTTCACCTTGGTCAATGCGGCCGTAGCCCAACTCCCAAATACCGGGATTGAAATCTACCTGATCCCTTTTTATCAGCAATATCTTGCCAGAACCGGAGTGTTCGATTACCGCCCCGGCAGCCACCATAAAGTGGCCGGCACGGCTATTGCTTTCCGGGACAGTATTGTCTGGTTTAACTGCAGATTTCATAGCATGCGTTGAAAACTACTCAACAATATCCTGAATCAGCCCGCGAACATACTTCATCATTGGGATGACATAGGAATAGTTGAAACGGCTGGAACCAAGCACACCCAGATGACAAGGTTGACCATGGATATCCATAGTCATATGAATGACTCCCACCGGCTCGAGGTTTTTGTTGCCTAACTCCGGACCATAAACGACTTGAATTGGGTTTTCACTGGCGGCGTAATTGAAAATCTCCTCAAGCAAGGCGGCTTCTTCAACCAGTTGCAGCACATGCCGCATAACTTTGATGTCATAAAACTCCGGCATCGACAGCAAATTGGCATAGCCAGAGTGATAAAGATGATCCTCATCCAACATCGCCACTGCCAACGCCTGGGTGCGTTCTGCCAGAACTCGGGTAATTTGGCTAAGGAGAATATTCATTTCGTTGCGGTTTCTCCAAATTTTTTCTTTGGTGGAAACCTCATCAGCCACGGTCAATTCTTTCTCCTTCATCAATTCATTGACATAAAGCTTCATGGCCATGGGCGTGGGAATCCGGCCGGCGCTGCTGTGAGTTTTCTTGAGGTAGCCTTGTTTGGAAAGGTAAACCATCTCGTTGCGGATGGTGGCGGGTGAAACACCGATGTTGAATTTTTTGTCGATAGTATCGGAGCCGACTGGCTCGGCAGTCTCGATGAACTCTTCGATAATTGCCCTGAGGATTTGGACTTGGCGTGCGGTCAGATCAATCATAACTATTAGCAATGATAGCTGTTGTTTGCTAGTATGTCAAATAATTACTACCTTGTTTATCGTGGTAAATCCAAAGAATAATTCTCTGTCATTACTCCGTCAAAATCACCATCAAAAACAAATTCTGCAGAAATAATTGAATCATTTTCAGTTAAGGTAAAGTGACCATCTCTCTCGCCTGCAAGGACAAATTGAGGCAATGGCAGCAACTTAGTAATACTCTGTTCATCCAAATCAACTAACCAGACTCCACCATATTGGCGGTATGAGTTTCTTATCTTTTCCAAATTTTGCAAACATAGTTCGTCAATGGGGGGATCTTGGCAGCCGGTATCGCGGTTAGCTAAGTCGAAAATCAGATACCTGTCATCTAGAAGCAGTCTCTGATATCCACCAATCACTCCTCCAACATAGTCGGGGAACTGATGCTCAAATACCACTTTCCCATTTTTCTCAATTGTTAACAATGTATCTTCTGTTTCGATTCGGTATTCATAGAGATATGGAGTAGGAGTTTCCAGCGGTTCCAAAACAGGTGATTGACCGGTAGTGATGATTTTTTCTTTTCCGACTTTTATTTGCTCGCCAAAATTACTAGACCGAGAAATAAAGATGTAAGACAACTGACGAATACCAAGAATCGTTGCCAAAATTAGGAAAGAGACAATGATTACTTTTTTTCTCATATATTCCCGTATTTTTTAATAAATTCCTTTATCTTTATCTGGAACTCTTCTTTGCTGAACTTCCGGGCATGTTGGTGGATTGCCTGCCGGTCAAACTTGGAATTCTGGAATTTTTCTATTGCCTGAACCAGAGAATCGACTGTAAACTCGTCAAAAAAGACTCCGGTTTTGCCTTCCTGTATGCTTTCAAGCGGACCGCCGGAGCGGTGGGCAATCACCGGCACCCCATAACCCATGGCCTCCACCGGCACCATACCGAAATCTTCATCTTCTGCCGGGAATATCAGAGCCTTGGCATCCTTGTATAGATCGCGAAGCTGACTGTCCGGCACCTCGCCAAGCAGTTCCACCGTCGGACCGGCTAGGCTCCGGAGATAATCCAAGCCGCAGCCGGTGCCGGCTACCTTAAGAGATAGTCCCAGGAGAGTACAGGCTTGGATGGCCAGGTCAACATGCTTGCTTTTGGCTATTCGGCCGACATAGAGATAGTAGTTCTTCTCTGTCTCCTTCGGGAGCTGATCAGGAACATCAACCGGCGGATAAATTACCTCGGCATCACGCCGATAAAATTTCTTAATCCGGGCGCGAGTAGTCTGAGAATTGGCAATAAAATAATCAACTTCCTGGGTAACCCGAACATCCACTACCCGCAAATAGTGATTGATCAAGGTTCCTCCCAGGCGGATAAGCGGATTTTTCTGCCAGTCGGTCATCGTGGTGTAACCATAAAGCGAGCGGGGAGGCGTGTGGCAGTAGCAGATATGAACTCCGTTAGGCACCCTAACTGCCTTAGAAAAATAGGCATTGTTGGAAGAAATAACCAGGTCGTAGCCGGACAAATCAAAGCTGCGGAAGTATTGGGGAGCAAACAGGCGCAGCGGGGAAAAAAGTTTTCTATAAAAAGGTATCTTGGTCAACCAACTTTGGTGAATTTCCCAGCTATGGAATTTACCCGCTTGAATACCTAGGGCTTTTTCATCCTTGAAAGCTACATAGACTGGTGCGTCAGGAAAAATTTCGTGCAAGGCCTCCACCACCCGCTCGGCGCCACCATAGTCGCGTAAGTAATCATGCACCAGAGCAATTTTCATAGCAGCCTTGACTAGAATGACTAAAACAGTGCGTCCTGAACCCCTTGCTCGAACCTATCTTGGGGCAGCAGGCTGATTAGGGAGTTGAAATCGTGGGCTTTAAAAAGCTCAACTACCTTGGTCTTATCATAATCAGTCACCGAACAACGCTCAAGCTCAAAGTCTACCGGCACATCATTGTCTATTTTCGCCAGTTGGCGGCTGAGATAAGCCAGCTCTTTGCCGGACTGAAGTTTCTCCAAGAGCGCGCCCTTGAGAATATCCGGCCGGCCATCTGCTTCCACCGCTTCATAAAGTTTGTCCAAATTTTCAAATTCTTGAATCAGCTTGACCGCTGTTTTGCTGCCCACACCCTTTACTCCGGGAATGTTATCGGAACTGTCGCCCATCAGGGCTTTGAGGTCAACAATCTGATCCGGACGGACTCCCATCTTCTCTTCAACAGTCTGAATATCATATTCGATATCCCGGCTAAAACGGCCGCGGCCGGGGATAAAAACGTGCGTGTCTTGGTCAACCAATTGCAATAAATCTTTGTCTCCAGTAACAATAGTTGTCAGCAACTCGCCGCTATCGGTGGGATTGCACTCTGCTGACAAACGAGCGGCAACGGTGCCAATCAGGTCATCAGCCTCATAGCCGGCTTCTTCAAATTGCGGAATACTCAAGGCTTTGACAATATCCTTGATGACCCCAACCTGTGGCTGTAGGTCATCGGGCATCGCCGGACGGTTGGCTTTGTATGCCTCGAAAGCCTCGGCACGCTTAGTGGGGGCTTTATGGTCAAAAGCTACCGCGATATAGCGTGGTTCAAATTGGGAAATTGCCGCCAACAAAATCCGGCTGAAACCATAGACGGCATTGACCAACATTCCCTCTGGATTAGTTAGGGGTGGAAATGCGTGATAAGCCCTGTAGATGACCGCATGGCCATCGACCAGCACAAACCGACCTCTATCAGCTAGGCCTTCGTATCGATCTAGGAGTGCTTCTGGGTTTTTGGATGGTTTTTTCGGATCGCCGGCAGCACTTTTTTTAGCCATAACTAAGTCCGGAAAAGCGTTAATTAGTTTTTTTGCGTCTGGTTTTAAGAGCCCGTTTTGGCCGGCGGCCAACTTTGCCATTTTCATTAAAATCGTAAGGGTCTTCGTTGGCAACTTTGGCAAAACCCATGATTTTTTCAAACTCTTCTCCGTCAATAGTTTCTATCTCCAGCAAACGATCAGAAACAGCGTCGAGCTCCTTGCGATACTTCTTCAGCAATTCCAAAGATTTTGCTTCACCTTCAGCAACAATTTTAGCAATCTCGGCGTCAACTTTTTCCAAAACCCGGTCAGAAACTTTAAGCGGTTCACCCCAAGCCTTACTGTAATCCACACTTTCATACTGGGGACTGAAATTAATAGCCCCCAGGTTGCTCATACCATAATCCATGACCATAGCCCGGGCAATTCTGGTGGCGCGCTCAATGTCGCTGCTAGCTCCAGCAGTTTGTTCATTGAAAATAAAGTTCTCGGCTGCCCGGCCGCCAAGCAAGACCGCAATCCGGTCAATCAATTCGGAACGGGTAGTTTGCAGCTTGTCGCGCTCCGGCGACATGTAAGTAAAACCAAGGGCGTGGCCGCGGGAAACAATCGAGATCCGCTGCACCGGATCGGCATGAGGTGAAACATGGGCGACAATGGCGTGGCCGGCTTCGTGGTAAGCCGTCATTTTCCTTTCGTAGTCATTTTGTAGGCGTTTCTTACTGGGGCCAAGTTTGACTTTGAGCGAAGCTTCCTCGATGTCCATCATGTTAATCTGGTCGCGGTTTTCCCGAGCGGCGCCAATCGCTGCTTCGTTGAGCATGTTCTCGATGTCAGCACCTGAGAAACCTACTGTCCTTTTAGCTACTTTGTCCCAGTTAACATCGTCGGTAAAAGGCTTGCCGGTAGCGTGAATCGAGAGAATGTATTTGCGCTCATCAAGATCAGGAAGCTGCACTAGAACCCGGCGGTCGAACCGTCCCGGCCGGACCAGCGCCGGATCTAACATATCGCCGCGGTTGGTGGCGGCCATGACAATCACATTGTCATTCTGGGTAAAGCCATCCATTTCCACCAAAATCTGGTTCAGGGTCTGCTCACGTTCGTCATGGCCGCCGAAGCTGCCCTGGCCACGCATGCGGCCGATAGCGTCGATTTCATCGATAAAAATGATGGCAGGGGCAATTTTTTTGGCTGTAGTAAAAAGGTCGCGCACCCGTGAAGCACCCACACCCACCAGCATTTCCATAAACTCGCTGCCGGCAATGGAAAGAAACTGGACATTGGCTTCTCCAGCAACAGCCCGGGCAAGAAGGGTTTTGCCGGTACCGGATGGCCCCACCAGCAGCACACCCTTGGGCGTACGGGCTCCAACTTTGCGATACTTCTTGGGATTCTTGAGAAAGTCGACAATTTCCTCAAGTTCTTTCTTGGCCTCATCCATGCCGCCCACGTTAGCAAAAGTCGTGTTCTGTTTGCCTTTGATGAAAAGCTTGGCTTTGCTCTTGCCGATACCCATCAGACCGGCTTGGCCGCCCCGGGCTTGGCGGAAAATAATAAAGAAAAAACCGAGCATCAACAGAATCGGCAGCAAGCTCAATATCAGCTCCCAAACCATAGAGCCAAACGAAAAGCTTTGCACCGCTATCTCCACTTCTGCTGGGTCAAGTCCTGCCGCTTCAAAAACACTGACCACATCTTGTCCAGGCTCTTTCTGAACCAGACGGACTGTTTCGTCCGTATAAGTCACCCGGAGTTCATCGCCGGTGATAGCAATACGTTCCACTTTGTCTTCGCGGACGTCCGTGATCAATTGGCTGAGTGGAATTTCTTCCGCCGGTTCACCGGTAAATAAAGAAATAATGAAAGGAATAAACAAGAGGCCGATGAATAAGTAAAGCAGTGCTTTGCTGAAGAAGTTGTTCATCTCCAGGTTGGCGCCAAATTGCTGCTTCTTCTGTTGATTCTTTTTGCCAGAAGGTTTTGCGGCTTTCTTTGCTTGTTCTGCTTGTTCGGCCAATTGGTCGTCGAGGTTATTGATGTCCATAATGCTGTTGAAGCGTCACTTATTGTACCATGTCAGACCTGATTGAGAAGTTGCAATTAGCAGTTTTGATTAATCTCTGCTAAACCGGCCAGAGTCGAGTCCAGACTGGAATAACTGCTATCAGCGTGTCCCACAAAAACATGGATTAGCGTACTTTTGAACCGTCAGGCACAGTCGCGGCTGGCTGCAGCAACACCGCTGCCTCGCCGCTGTCAGCGGCCAGCAACATCCCCTGGCTTTCTACGCCTTTCAGCAGCCGCGCCTCCAGGTTGGCTAAATACACCACTTGCCGACCTATCAACTCTTCCGGCTGGTAAAAAGCCTTGATGCCGGCTGCCACTGTCCGTTCACCCAGCTCGCCAGCATCTAAAGTGATCTTATAAAGCCTGTCAGCGCCCTCGATATTTTCTACAGCCTTGATGGTTGCTACCCTGATATCTAGAGCAGAAAATTGGTCATAATTTACTGATGACGTCATGTTTTCCTTCCTTTTTCTGTACTTGCAGGCTGGCGGTTTCGGCAATCCTCAACCTAGTCCCAACTTTTGCCTGACATCCGCCAAAGTAGCGGCAGCTATTTTCCGGGCTTTTACAGCTCCATCTGTTATCACTTGATCCACATAACCGGGATCAGCAATTATTTCCGCCCGTTTTTCTTGAAAAGGCCGCAGGCTTTCAAAAATTGCCTCAGCCAGTTCTGCCTTAATATCACCATAGCGGACTCCGGTACTTGTGTACTGCGCTTCGTATTCACGGCGTCGCTCCACACCTTGCACCAATTCCACCAACTTGAACAAATTAGCCACCGGACCATCTTGCGGTACTGCCGCACCCTGACCAGAATCTGTAGGCGCGCTCATCACCCGCTTGCGAAGCGTTTGCAAATCATCCGTCAGACTGATGTAACTGCCCGGCACTGACTTGCTCATTTTGCCTTCACCCGACAGCGACGGCACATACTCGCCTTTGGTGGCAAAGCGCTGCGGCTCAGGGAAATTGGTATCATACATCTGGTTAAATTTGCGGGCTAACTGCCTGGCAACCTCCAGATGCGGCTCCTGGTCAATGCCGACTGGAACCAACTCCGCCTGGTAAACCAAAATATCCGCCGCCATCAGCACCGGATAATTAAGCAACGCCATGGTGTTGTGCTCAGGATATTGCTTCACTTTATCCTTAAAAGTCGGTAGGTGCTGCATCCTGGCAATGGTAGCTACAGAAGACAAATAGTAAGCTAGCTCCAGGTGTTCACAAACATCAGCCTGCAGGAAAAGCACACTTTTTTCCGGATCAATGCCAGCTGCCAGATAATCAATCAGTACCTCGCGACGGTTTTGCCTGAGTTCTTCGACTGAATAGGGAGTCGTCAGGGTATGGAGATCAGCCACCATGTACAAAGTTTCATACTCCTGGTCATCCTGAAGCTCCAACATGCCTTTGACAGCACCCAGATAGTTGCCCAAATGCAGCCGGCCGGTAGCCCTGATACCTGATAACACTCGTTTTTTCATAATATATTTCCTTAAACTTGCTTTTATTGTACCGTACCCAAACCATTTACAGTGGGAAACCTGGTACGGCATAAAAAAGCTCCCACTGTTGGGGAGCTATAAATCTCTATCACTTTTCAGCCGCGCTAATGCAGCCAAGCGCTCCCCTTGCATTTGAAATAGTGCCACCACAATAAAATCTGGTCGTAATTATTTAAAAATGTCATATGAGGAATTTCCTTACACCAAACCTGCCAAAGACAAAATTTACAACTCCTCAATCTGGATATTCGGTTCCATCTCTGGTTGCTCTATCAGTTTGAGGTATTTCTCAGTGGTGGTAATCCGTTTGTGACCGACCAACTGAGAAACATAAACCAGCGGGGTGCCGGCTTTAAGCTGCTCAACAATGAAGGTGTGTCTGAGGTCATTGACCTTGGCATCACGAATTCCAGCCAAACGGAAATAGCGGTCGATGGCTGTCCGGATATTGCGGACCAGGAAGGGCCGGCAGGTTTTGGTCAGAAAAACGGTCTTTTCGCGGGTGCGGGGCCGGACCTCCAGATAATCCATCAGGGCTTTCTTGCCGGCATCGTTAAGAGGCACCTTACGGGCTTCACGGGAGTTTTGAGCACGAATAAAAATCACGTCCCTCTCAAAATCCAGGTCTTCCATCTGCAAGCTAGCCAGTTCACTGATGCGCATGCCTGTCTGCAGCAACAACTCGACAATGGCTGCCATCCGAGCATCACCGCGGGCAGCGTCACGCAAGGCGCGGTACTCGATTTTGGAAAGAACCCGCGGAGGAGTTTGGTCATAACGAGGATGAGCGATGTCATCGGCTGGATTGTCCTCGATATAGCCCTCAGCAATTAAAAAGCGGAAAAATGATTTGATAGAGTTAATTTTGCGGGAAACAGATTTTCCGGTATAACGATTCTTTTTTAGCTGTTCCTTAAACTCTTCAATGTCGGTTTGATTGACTTCATCTACCTGGGTCTTGCCTTTTTTGCCCACAAAATCAATTAATTGCTCAATGTCTTTGGTATAGGCAATTATGGTTGCGTGAGCTTTGCCGGCCTGTCTAAGATGGTCCTCGTACAAAGCTTGTGCATCTGCTAGTGTCTTTGTCATACATTCCGTACCATACTGGGTATGGTTTAACTATAATATTAATACAAACATTGGACTCGTGAGGCAGAGGACGGGTCGATCGTTATTTTAGCCGATAACACATCTTATAATACCACGTACAGTGCTTAAATGCAATGCTAAAACACCTTAATAATCCTATAGTTCTGATACTTTTCCTGTTTTTTAGCGTCATGTTTTACCTATCATTGGACAAAACAGCTGAAAAACGCCAACAATCGGCTGCCACCATAGAGCAACTGGAACGAGAAGTTGCCATAGATAGAGCAAAATTAGAACAACTTGAACAGCAGGCTTCCGCTGCAGCCACCGATTTTGCTAAAGAAAAAATTATCCGCGATGATCTGCTCATGAAAGAACCAGGCGAAATCGTGGTGCAGCTACCGGATATTGAGCTGACGGAACCAAAAAAAGAGGTTGAAAGCGACCAAAAAACACCTCTGGAGGAGTGGAAGGTGTTGATTTTTGGAGAATAAATTATTAAGAAAAAAACCCGCCATCCTTGGCGAGTTTTCTTATTTTCTAGTGTTGCGGGACTGGGAGTCGAACCCAGCCTGTGAGATTATGAGCCTCACGTGCACCCTACACTATCCCGCGCGTACGGGGTGTATTATAACAACCCGGCGTCGGAAGTCAAAGCTGGCTGGCACCTGACTTACTATGAATGTTGTCAAGAGTCCGGCCAAGCTCCCCTCCGCCTGTTTTTCTGCTATAATAACCGCTCGAGGCAAGGTAGCTCAGTTGGTTAGAGCAGCGGATTCATAAACCGCAGGTCGTGGGTTCGAATCCCACCCTTGCTACTTTTTGATTATGGCACCACTTCAAAACCTCCTGCCCAGCTCCGTGGCTACTGTGCAAACAGGCAAATCCCATACTTTGGAAGACATCAAGCTATTGGATGGCTGGCGAGATGTACCTCTGGTGGAAATGGAGCAAGTTCACGGTAACTCAATCGAGATCTTGCAGGACCTGCCCATCGGCAGGCTTGCCGGTGCTGATGGAGTGATCACTACCCTAAAAGGCGTTGGTCTGACTGTCCGCACTGCTGACTGCTTGCCGGTGCTCCTCCACCATCCGGACGGCATCATTGGCGCCCTACACGCCGGGAGAAAGGGCACTGAAGCCGGCATTGTTATCCAGGCCGCCACCATTCTCAAAGACGCCTACGGAATCAAAGATGGTTTGCACGCTTGGTTTGGGCCAGCCATCTGCGAGCGGTGCTATCAAATCGACCGGGAAACAGATACGCATTACAATCTGCTCAGAAACAACATCGAGCAGCTTTACGCAGTTTTTTCCCCGGAAAACATCGATATTCACTTCGCCAATATCTGCACCAAGGAAGATAAAAACTACCACTCGTACCGGGAGTCCGGTGAGGGCGTGGGCATGAATTACGCAGTGATTAGGTTGTAAAGCGAGCACTCTTTTCATCCAGGCAGCAAAAAACGGCGAAAGAGCCCATAAAACACCAACAGAGTACCTAGAAGAACTAGATACTCTGCGGAGGTGTTTTATCGGAGGCTGGAGTTGCCAGCCGTCTCTTGAGACGTATTTATTGCGCCAGATTACATCATCCCCGGCATACCACCACCAGCGGCGGCGGCATCAGCCTTCTCTGGTTCCGGAATGTCGGTAATCAAGGCTTCGGTGGTAAGAATCATTGAAGCCACGGAAGCAGCGTTTTGCAAAGCCTCAATTGCGACCTTAGCCGGCTCGATAACGCCAGCCTCGACCATGTCACCGAATTCATTGGTCAGGGCATTAAAGCCAAACCGAGGATCTTTCTTCTCGGCGACTTTGCTGACCACATAACCGGCATCGACACCAGAGTTCTTTGCCAGCATCCGCAGCGGTTCGTCAGCTACTTGGCGGACCAGATCGATACCGGTCTGTTCGTCGTCGGAAGCGCCCTTCAGCTTATCCAAGACTTTGGCGGCCTGAATCAGGCTGACACCGCCACCCGGGATAATGCCAGACTCGATAGCGGCCCGGGTTGCTTCCTTAGCGTCTTTGACCCGTTCCTGAAGATTCTTCATCTCGATCTCGGTTGAGGCACCGACTTGGATGACGGCAACACCGCCGGCCAGCTTGGCTTTACGCTCTTCGAGCTTCTCTTTGTCAAAGTCAGAAGTTGACTGATCGATAGCCTTCTCAATTTGAGAAATCCTGGCATCAATGTCTGCCTGACTGCCGGCACCGCCGACAATGGTGGTCTCGTCTTTGGTGGCTTTGACCAAGTCAGCTCTACCCAGGTGGTCAACATCGGCATCCTTCAGAGCCATGCCCCGCTCTTCGGAAATAACTTCAGCGCCAACCAAAACGGCAATGTCAGCCAACATGGCTTTGCGGCGGTCACCAAAGCCAGGAGCTTTCACCGCTAAAACATTGATAGTGCCGCGAAGTTTGTTGACAACCAAAGTTGTCAGGGCTTCACCCTCGATGTCATCAGCAATGATTACCAGATCTTTGCTGACATTCATGAATTTCTCCAAGAAAGGCAACATGTCCTGAATGCTGGAGATTTTGTAATCCGTAATCAAAATATACGGATTCTTGATCTCAGCCTCGAGATTTTCGTTGCCGGCGGCAAAGTAAGGGGAAGCATAGCCTTTGTCAAAAACCATACCTTCTTTGTGATCGATGGTGATGTCCAGGGATTTGCCTTCCTCGACCTCGATGACGCCGTTCTCGCCAACCAGCTTGAATGCCTCGGCGATTTTTTGGCCGATTTCTTCATCCTGGGCGGAAATAGTGGCTACTTTTGCCCAGTCCTCTTCCTTAACCGGCTTGGCATTTTTCTTAAGTTCGGCTACCACGGCTTCGACAGCCCGATCAATACCTTTCTTCATCAGCATCGGATTGGTGCCGGCGGTGACATGCTTCATGCCCTTAACAGTCAGCTGCTGAGCCAACAAGGTTGCGGTGGTAGTACCGTCACCGGCGGCTTCGTTGGTTTTTTCCGCAGCCTGTTTAACCAGCTGAGCACCCATGTTTTCAAACTTGTCCTGGAGCTCAATTTCCTTGGCGACACTGACACCGTCATGAATGACGTTAGGTGCACCCCAGGAGCGGTCAATTGCCACATTGCGGCCGCGGGGACCCAAGGTGGTAGTGACCGCGCGGGCTAACTTATTGACGCCGGTAATCATTTTTTGGCGGGCATCATCTCCGAATTTCAGTTGTTTAGCTGCCATATTTTCCTTTCAGATTTTTTTGTTTATTTGTTAAGAATTGCGAAATAATAGTGAAGATTACTTGCCAATCACTGCCAAAACATCCTCAAACTTGAGAAACTGGTACTCAACATCATCGAGTTTGAAATCATTGCCGCCCCATTTCTTGTAAATGACTGTGTCACCAGCCTTAACAGGAGCTTTGATTTCTGCACCGTCATCCATAATCGGGCCGCCCACGGCCAAAACTTTGCCGTACTGGGGTTTTTCCTCATGAGTGTCGGGAAGATAAATTCCGGAAGCCGTTTTCTTCTCCGGCTCTGCTGGTTTAACTAAAACATAACCAGCTAAAGGCTTTATTTGGGAAATGGACAATGAATCAGCCATTTGGTCCTTTCGTAAAAGAAAAATACTTTTGATACAAGACGATTAGCAACAATCAGTGACTGCTACTGCTAGCAGTATATTACATAGACTGCTAAATTGTGTCAACACTAATTATCAATTGTTAAAAAGGGCAGTTTCCAGAGGAAAAACAGAATTATGAGTATTCCGGAGCCGGCTGAGAATGATATGCGGCCTCCTGAGGCTGTGTATTGCGCTGACCAGTAGCAGCTTCATCAACAATGATTTCTTCCCGGCCGTCTCCGCGCACCGCCCGGACTTGAGAAAGCAGAAAACCTTCGCACTCCAAACCACGGTCAGTAAAATAATGCTGCAATTCGTCGCGCACCAGCGCTTCCACCTGGTTGCGGTTTTGTTTTATCTGCTCGAGAGTTAGAGTTGAAAAAATCCTGGCAATGCTGCTCCGTGAAAAAGGCCTGACCACCTTGGAAACCACGTTCTCGCCAATATTCTCCCAAAGCTCGGGGGCATTTTTCCGGTCGATCCGGAAAAGAATCGAGCCTTCCACCGTAATGTCTTTGCCATCCCTGGTGGAGGTAAACACTGGACCGTCACCTAACGCTTCTTTATTTTTGGAAAAGTCAAAGCCGTCGCGGATAGAATAATCAAGGATTTGGGCATTAAAAAGCTTGGCCACCTGCCAAAAAGGAATCTTGAAGTGCAAACCCGGCCCCCAGACCCGCGGCAAAACACCCCGTCCCCGGTCATAGACACAAGCCACATGCCCGGGAGGAACGGATATAAAAAATCCGCCCACCACTTCATCGACTAAAAAGGAAACAACCAGCCTATCGAATTCCATATAAGGTATTGTAATGGGAATAATTCATAAACGGAAGTAGGGCTGTCGCCGAGAACACTGGCGCCGTTTCAGAGGCAAAGCCATAGACAACTAGCCAACTGTCTTGACTACCACTTGTTCTTCCTGGCTGTCGGCAGCTTCCTTGCTCTCCCAGCGCGCTCGATAATCCTGGTACTTGCGCTTTACCAACCGGTACAAAGCCAGAATAATACTAATGATCAAAGTGGTAATGATAAACAGCTTCTTTCCGGCCGGCATAGCCATAAAGACCAAGAATGATACCACCGGCAAGATCAACTGCAGGCGGACTACTTCCTTGCGGGTAACCTTGAAAGGAGAAGCCAGCACTGATACTGTTTCCAAAACAAAAATTAGGATGGATTGCAGCAGGTTCAGAGTGTAATTGGTATGAGTCAGGTCATATTTGCCCAAAAACATTAAGTTAAAAGGCTTTTCCACTTCAGGCATAAAATTATAAATCATGTGCAGATCTTTACCAGGCAAGCCGGTTTGGAACATTTTCCAGAGCATCAAAGCGATAGAAACCTGGATGGACAAATTAAACAGCTCGGCAATTAAAATGCGCTTGTTTTTGCGCATCACCTTCTTCTTTTCCTTTTCAGCCCGGATTGGGTCGGATGAAAAGGCATCCTCAATTTCTTTGATTTCTGCCGCTATTGCCCGCCTCTCCTCTTCAGATTCATGGCCGGCCAGGGAGAGCGGCAGCAGCAACAGCCTGATAAAGATAGTCAGGAGAATAACTGCCACACCCATGTCTGGGTTTTCCATGAAAAAACTGAGAATCCAGTACAAAAAAACCAGCACATTTAGAAACGGCTGGTAAATGAAGGTGATAAATAGCTCGGCTAACATCGGGGGCAGACCTTGATCTAGCTGGTAAGCCTCTGGTCCTCACTGAGGATGGACTCAACCAGCTCCATCGAGTCCTGCAGCACCAGAATCAACTCCTGAGACATTTCCATTGCCTCTTCATCCAGAGACATATTGTCGAGCATCATATTTGAGTCATCGATGAAGGCATCAAATGCCGACTGGACTATCTCGCCATGTGCCAGAATCCATTCTTCCCGCTCGTCTTTGGACATCAAGAGAATGGATTGCAGAACTTGATTGACCTGCTTAATTTCGTGCGTTTTGAGAAATAAATTAAATTTTGTGAAATTAGGGGCGGAATTGCTGGGGGCAAGCGTGGATTTAACTCCCATATTTTTGATTGTATCAAACATTTTATCTGGCTTCTGCGTTATAATACCCGGCGCTATGATTCGTTTGAAAACCCAGGATACAGCAACAACAGAAATTGTCAAGACCGCCGTAAGAGTTCTGCAAGAAGGTGGTTTGGTGATCCTCCCGACCGAGACAGTTTACGGTGCCGGGGTGGATACCACCAACCAGGCTGCAGTAGATAAACTGCTGGCTTATAAATCGCGTCGCGAAGGCAAGCCGCTTTCTATTGCTGTGACTGATACACAAATGGCTGAGAAATATGTGGAGTTAAATGACCAAGCCCGAGCGCTGTACCGGCAGTTTATGCCGGGACCGGTGACGGTGGTTTCCCGCAGCCGGGGTTTAGTGGCAGAGGGGGTGGCCTCAGAATTTGGTACGCTTGGCGCCAGGATTCCCGATTATGATTTGGTTGTCGAAATTGTCCGGGCTTTTGGCCGACCGATTACGGCAACCAGCGCTAATGCCTCAGGTCGGAAGCGTCCGTATTCTATAGAGGACGTTTTTGCGGGGTTGTCTGAAAAACAAAAAAGCCTGATTGATCTAATCATTGATGCCGGCGAGCTGCCACACAATGAGCCGAGCACGGTAATTGATACCACCTTGTCTGCACCGGTGACTTTGCGCCCTGGTGGTTTGCAAGGTCGTGGCATGGTAGGAAGCGCAAAAGCTGGTACGGAGCTTGCTTTGCATTCCTCATCCGAACAGGAAACCATGGAAATCGCCGGCCGGTTGCTGTTGAAGCATTGGGATGCAGTCGCTGACCACGGCGTAGTTTTTGCGCTGGAGGGGCCGCTTGGTGTCGGCAAAACTGTTTTTGCCAAAGGTTTGGCGCAGTTCTTGCAAATTAAAGACAATATCAGTTCACCAACTTACACCTATATTGAAGAATACGATTTCCGCCGCCACCAAACCGCCGGTCATTTTTATCACCTGGACATGTGGAAGGTAGAGAGCGCTGAGGAGCTGGAACGGCTGCGGGTGACTGAGTTGCTGCAGCCGGGCACTGTAAGCGCGATTGAATGGTACAGCCAAGTCGCAGCGTGGTTAGAGCCGGCAATAACAAAGCTAGGAGTGCCTTTGATAAAAGTTGAGATCGACGAAGGCAATGAAAGCGACGAGCGCAAGTTGCTGATTAGGGAAAATTAAGGAAGCTATAGTTTTGTTGCTCAGCCCTACATTTATTATTCGAAGTATTTGTTATTTCCCTATCAATTAAGATATTTATGTTCGCATCTGTTCTGCGGTGATTTTGCAATTATTCCTAAAACTGTAAGCTCCCATCGCGCTCTCCCGTATAATACACCGGACCATGCAAGAAAACTTAATTTTGGCTATCGATACATCGTGCGATGACACCGCCGCTGCAGTGACGGCGAGCTCAGTGGTGCTTTCTAACGTCATTGCTTCACAAACCGATTTGCACCGAGCCTACGGCGGTGTCTTCCCGACCGTGGCCAAACAAGCCCACCGCGAAAATATTACCCGCGTTGTGGAGTTGGCTTTGCGGCGAGCTGGAGTCACTCCGTCCGAGCTGGCAGCTGTGGCGGTGACCCAGGGGCCGGGTCTGGCACCGGCGCTGGAAGTGGGAATCGGTTTTGCCAAGACCTTTGCGGCAGAACACGAGTTGCCCCTGATTGCAATCAATCATATCGAGGCTCATATCCTTTCGCCGCTGGCGCAACCAAAGAGCCGGCATGGAAGCACTTTGTCTTTGTTCAAACAAGTTGTAGATATCAATTTCCCGGTCGTTTCTGTCGTCGTCTCCGGCGGCCATACTCAGTTTGTGGTTTTTGATGAGATTGGCCGCTATGAGCTTGTGGGGCAGACGTTGGACGACGCCGCCGGCGAGTGCTTGGACAAGATCGGCCGGATGCTCAATCTTGGATATCCGGCAGGGCCGGTGATTGAGAAGTTTGCGGCGCATGGCAACCCGAAGCGTTTTGAGTTTCCGCTGCCGCTGACGCAGGCGAAAGACTTTAATCTCAGCTTCTCGGGTCTGAAAACTTTTGCCCGAAACCTGATTCGGGATTTGGGTGGTCCCGAAAGCCTCGCTCGGCAGGACTTATACGATCTTTGTGCGTGTGTACAATACTCGGTTTTTAGGCATATTTCATATAAATTGAGCAAATTATTGCAGGAAGTGCCTGCCGGTGAGGTGTGGCTGGGGGGCGGGGTGGCTGCCAACACTGAACTGCGGAAAACGCTGCGTACCACCATTGCCGATCACACCAAAACCGCCCACAAAAACGGCCAAGCCAATATCCCGAAAATCCGCTTCCGCGCTCCCTACTCCAAACGCCTTACCATGGACAACGCGGCCATGATCGCCGTGGTGGCTGGTTTTAAATTGAGGCGCGGGGAATTTGTGAAAGACACCACCGAGCTAGACCGGAAGCCGCGGTGGGAGGTAGCTTAGCTTTAAGCTTTTGCAATAAAAAGCCGGAGCATTTGCTCCGGCTTTTCTTATCACTAATTACAACTTATATTGGACAGGCACCACTCTCGCATTTTAGGTGCTCGTAATCGATATCTTCAGAGACATCCTTGTTCACTCCGCCGCCGTTCTTTTCGATTTCATTCAGCACCTTCATGAACTCACTGATCGTCACCGGCTGCTCCGGCTGATACTCGTAAGCGGTGGCATCCTGCTGCGGCATCAGGCTGCAGCATTTCACTTGGCTCTGATAGGAACGGACCATATCGGCGTATTCCTTGAAAGCCACCTTTTCAGGATCGTATTTCAGAGTGTAGGAAACCTGGTTGCCAGTATCCTCCGACAGCGAATTACCCTGCTCGTCAACACCAACAATCCAGTATTTTTCCAGAAGCATCAACCACTTGTACTGCTCTTCAGGGCTGGCTTCGGCGGCAGTCACCAACCGGTCGCCCATCCCCAAGCGGCGGATAAGCGGCTGAGTTGGGAAACCGACGGCGGTTGTTCCCTGGTAACTCTTCAGCTCTTTAACCGGATAACCGAGCTTCTTGTACTTCTTTACCTGCGGATCATCACTGCGGTACTGCACCCAGCGGATGTACTCGCGCATACTGGGTAGGTGAGCACCTTCAGTCAGGGCAAAGAGTTTGGAAACCGTGCCGGACGGTTTGATAGTGGTGTTGGTGTGCGGCACATTAACTCCCAATTTCTTGGAATAGGTCTCGGCTTCTTCCACCACCGCCCTCTTGAAACGGGCCAGGGTCATCCAGAAATCCTTGGATTTTTCCTCATCAATCAGATCATGAAAAGCATAACCAAACTGATTCCAAGCAAACTCATGGATGCCGGTCATACCGAC
>DBRK01000022.1 GCA_002306315.1 Patescibacteria group bacterium UBA1370
CCGACACATTTTCTTTGAGGGCTGCTATGAAGACATTAATTTTCTCCGACACTCACTTAACCGCGCGATTTAATCCGCGCAAGTTTGCATTTCTGGAAAAAATTATTGACAGTGCTGATAGAGTCTTTATCAATGGCGACCTCTGGGATTACTGGTACTGCAGCTTTGACAAATTTGTCAACTCCGAATGGCAGCGGCTTTTTCCTTTGCTTAAATCAAAACAAGCAAGCTATTTATATGGCAATCATGATCCGGAGGAAAAAAATGACGAAAGAGTCAACTATTTTTCGGACTTTCAAGGTACGGAGATTGAAGAAAAATTGGGAAGTCAGAATTTACTGATAACTCATGGTCATAATATTTGGGCAGGCATGCAGGCGCTAACTGCTTTGCCGCTGTCCAGTGTTTATGGTACATCGGCGCAATTTGTGGTTGATTGTGTTGAGTGGACCGGGACAAAGCTGCTACAGCGCTACGGCAAAAATCTGTTACCTTGGCGCTATCTCGACAACCACAATCTCAAACGCTTCAGCCTTGATTTGCCGGAAGATAAATTTCTTGTTTGCGGCCATACTCATTTAGCCTATTACCACCCCGAAGCTAGATACGTAAATACTGGTTCCATCAGGTTCGGACATGCTAATTATGTGACTATAGAAGATGGAAACATCAAACTAAATTATGCCCGATATTGATTCTTGCCGCCCGTTTATTTTTCGACTTTCTTACGGTAAGATAAGTTCATTATGAAGCGCCCGCCTGTTTTCCCCTTTCATTTAAAAACGAAGAGCAAACCTGTTTTTGTTGATCGGGATGGACTACGGCAAAACCAGCTAAACGTCGCCATCGAAGAACGGCGCAAACTGGCGGTGGCAGAAGCTGGCGCGGATGATAATTTTAAGCAGACTTTGGCGAGACGCGGCAAGCTTCTGGAAAATCGTATTCTCCGTCTTCAAGAAGAGTTGCCAAAGCGCTGATTGCTTATTCTTTATTAATTTGCAAAGAGTATTGATTATGAGCGACCCAACTATCATTTGTCCTAACTGTGCCACCAAAATTCCCTTGACAGAAGCACTTTCTGATCAAATTAAGGAAGAGCTGAGCACAGAGTTTAAACAAAAACAACGGCAGGAGATTGAACAACTAGAAAAACAACGCAAGCAACTGCAAGCGCAGGCTGCGGAACTCAAACAGAGTCGGCAAAAAATCACCGAGGAAGTCGAAAAGAAATTAAGTCAAGCCAAGCAGGAACTGTGGAACAAAGCCCAGGCACAAGCCCAGGAGCAGCAGGCTAAGACCCTCCAAGAACTGCAGGCTGAACTTAAGAGAAAGGCCGCGGCTCTGGAGGAATCCGAAAAAAATGAGTTGGAGTTGCGACGCAAATCCCGGGAGCTCGAGGAGCGAGAGAAGAAGCTGGAGCTTGAGATGGCCCGCCGTATCGACGAAGAAAGAAAAAAAATCGTTGAGCAGACCAAACAATCTGAAGAAGAACAGTACAACCTCAAATTGCGGGAAAAAGATCAACAGATGGAAATTCTCAAGAAAACCATTACCGATCTCAAGCGGCAAGCTGAGCAAGGTTCGATGCAGATTCAGGGCGAGGCGCAGGAGGAGAGCCTTAAGGAAACCCTGCAAAATGCCTTTGTGGCCGACCAAATCACCGATGTTCCGGCCGGAGTTCGCGGCGCCGACTTAATCCAAGTTGTGAACGGTGCATTAGGCAGCAGGACAGGCACCATCATTTGGGAATCAAAAAATACCAAGGTCTTTAGCGAAACTTGGATTCCCAAGCTAAAAAGCGACCAAGGCAAGGTTAAAGCAGACATTGCCATTTTGGTGTCGCAGGCCATGCCCGAGGATATTAAGTCTTTCGGCCTCAAAAATGGCGTCTGGGTGGTCAGCTATCAATATGTGGTTCCACTGGCACACGCTTTACGCATGCACGTCGCCGAACTTCATAAACTCAAGCAGTCCTTGGTAGGGCAAGATGACAAAATGAACCAATTGTATGGGTACCTGACAGGATCACAATTCCGCAACCGAGTGGAAAACATCGTCATGGCTTTTGTGAGCATGAAGCAGGATTTAGAAACCGAAAAACGGTCCCTCCAGCGAATCTGGAGTAAACGAGAGAAGGAAATAGAGAGAGTCATCATGAGCACATCCTCGCTATACGGTGATCTGCAAGGCATTATCGGTGGCTCATTGCCTGCGATTCAGCAGTTGGAATTGGCGGACGGTTTAGAGAAACCAGAGGAACTCCCGGCAGAGAGCGAACAATCACTTTTTGAGGAAGCGATATAAGCAATAAATATGGAATTAACCACACCAGCTTTTCAGAAGGCTTATAAACAGCTTAACCCGCAGCAGAAGCAAGCTGTGGATACCATTGAAGGTCCGGTAATGGTGATTGCCGGGCCGGGAACTGGCAAAACTCAGGTGTTAGCTACTCGAATTGCCAACATACTTCTGCGCACTGATGTCAAACCGCATAACATTTTAGCACTCACTTTTACCGAATCCGCTGCCAAAAACATGCGCGAACGGGTTGTGAGTTTGATTGGCAAGACTGGTTATTATGTGCAAATCAGCACTTTCCATGCTTTCTGCAGCTCGGTCATTCAGGATAATCCTGAATTTTTTCCAATAGAGAGAGGCAGTGAGCCGTTGACTGACCTGGAGCGCTACGACTTATTCCAATCGATTATTGAGGAAATGAGGTTAGAAGTTCTCAAACCTTTAAACCGCAACTTGATGTATATCAATGAAATCATGAAGGCAATTTCCGATCTCAAACGGGAAGGAGTGGCGCCGGCTGATTTTGAAGCAATCATAGCCGCAGATTTCAGGGAATTCATCAACAACAAATCAGAATTGGGCAAAACTGCCACCACTAAGCAGGAAAAAGTTCTCGAAAAACAGAAGGAGCTGCTGCGAGTATATTTAGAATATGAAAAACGACTGCGGGAGATGTTGCGTTATGACTTCGATGACATGATTGGTTTGGTGGTCCAAGCATTTTCTGAGCATGAACTGTTATTGCGGGAATATCAGGAAAACATCCACTATTTTTTAGTTGACGAGTATCAGGACACCAATGCTGCTCAGAATAAAGTGGTAGACATGCTGGCAAGTTATTGGGGAGAGCAAGCCAACATTTTTGTGGTTGGTGACCCGCACCAATCAATTTTTCGTTTTCAGGGGGCATCGGTGGAAAACATGCTGGGTTTTGCCAGGCGTTACTCGGAAGCAAATGTTATCGCCCTGCAGACGGGTTACCGTTGCACCCAATACATATATGATGCCGCTCACCGGTCCATCTGCAACAACGAACTGACCAGTGCTGAGGCTATTAATTTGCCTCGTCATCAGGCAGCCATGGAGGTGGCTTTGCAGCAAAGATTAACCAGTCATCATGGTCAAGGCAGCAAAGCAAGTCTTTATGTAGCTCCTTCAGCTGAGATGGAGGTCCTCTATGTAGCAGAGAAGATTCGCGGCCTGCTGGAAACGGGGGTAGAGCCGGAAGAAATTGCCGTTATCTATCGCACCAATGCCGAAGCCGGTCCGATCCAGTCAGTCCTGCAGAAATGGGAAGTTCCTTACAAAATAGATGGGGGTGTCAATATTCTCAATACCGAGTCAATCAGGCAGCTGCTCAACCTGTTTACTCTTATTAGTGAGGTACGCAGTGGCACGGAAGACGAAAATATATTTGAAGTGATGAGCTACAGCTGGACAGGTTTGGATCCAGTGATGGTGATGAGAGCAGCCAGGGCAGCCGGCAGAGCCGGGTTGTCAATTATGGCGCTGATTCAAGGCGGTTACAAACTTTTCAAAGAATATGAAGAAGCCAATGGGGTTTCTGATCAGGAGTTCGCTACCCTGGAGCTTTTTATCGACAATTTGCGGCGGTGGGGAGCGGATGATGCCAGGCTGGTCTTTCCGACCTGGGTGGAACAGGTGGTAAATGAAAGCGGTTATCTCGACTGGGTTTTGGAACACGAACAGAAGGTTGAGTTGCTGACCAATCTGAACTCCTTGTTTAGAGAGATAAAGTCATTGGCGGTCAGCAACCGGGGGTTGAAACTGGATGATTTTCTTGAGGCTATAAGGGTGATGGTAGAACACAATATCTCCCTGGAGGCCGAAGACTTGAATATCACTGCAGGGGCAGTTCATCTGTCAACAGTTCATAAAGCCAAAGGTAGGGAATGGGAACATGTATTTTTGATTAACTGTGTAGATGGCCGCTGGGGCAACTCCCGGAAACGTGATTTGTTGCCGTTGCCTCCCGGACTGATTAGAAATACGGATTTGTCAAAGAAAGAACGCAATGAAGACGATCGACGCTTGTTTTATGTTGCTCTGACTAGGGCGAAAAAGCAGGTTTATTTTAGCTATCCACAATCAGTGATTGCCGGCAATCGCACCAAAGAGATGATAGCTAGCATGTTTTTGCAGGAAATCGCTCCCGAATTGCAGGAAGTGTCGGAGACAGAGATGGCTGCTTTCAACAGTAAGAGTCAAGATTTACTTACCAAAATGCTCCGTCCGGCTGATGTAAATCCCGCCAGTATCTCCGAGGAGGAATTCTTCCGGCAGATAGTCAAAAACCTGCGTTACTCTGTTACCACCATCAACACCTATCTCCGGGATCCCCAGGAATTTATTACCAAAATTCTACTGCGCGTGCCGATGGCAAAAGCGCCGCAAATGGCTTTTGGAACTGCAATTCATAGAAGTCTCGAGGAGTATTACCGCCGACGACAGAATGGATACAGTGTCACGGCAGCTGAATTATTTAGTTGGTTTGAAACAGCCCTGAGAAAGGAGTTGCTGACAGCAGATGATCTGCAGCGTCGTTTGGAACATGGCAAAAAGATATTGCAGCACTATCATCAGGAGAAAGCTGAGAGCAGCGTTGAAACTCTGTTTATTGAAAAACGTTTTGGCGGAGGCATGAACAGGACGATTTTAGAAACGGTGCCGCTTTCCGGCCGCATTGACCGGATAGATTGGGTGGACCGCGACAAAAAATTGGTCAGAGTTATTGATTACAAAACCGGCAGCCCTAAAACCTCCGGTGATATCGAAGGCAGAACTGTGAAAGCAAATTTGTCTCCCAGAGAACAAGAGTTGCCGGAAAGCATTCGCGGCAACTACAAACGACAATTGCTCTTTTATAAATTATTAACAGAACTAGACAGGACTTTTGTTCCTGTGGTTGTAGAGGGTGTTTTTGATTTTGTGGAGCCTGATAAAAACAGCGGCAAACACATTGAGCGTAGGTTTGAATTGTTAGATACAGAGGTGGACGACCTCAAACAGTTGATTCTCCAGGTTGCAGAAGAAGTCAAGCAGTTGAAATTTTTGGAAGATCTCAGGGAAATTTAACCATTAGCTGGCATATCGCCAGCTACTGATTAGGAAATAAACATTCTCAATAAAGTTGGTGGGAACCGGAATATTTGTCCAGTGTGGGAACCAGACTAAAAAGGCGGCAAAAATCAGTATTAGCGCAGCTGGTGTCAACAACCTTAAATCTGGATGGGAGCTTTTCCAGATTTTTTTCAACCAGTAAGCCAGGATGATGCAAAGCAGCGGCACTGCCGGAGTGTAATGGTAGAAAAACATGATCCGCGGAGAAAAAACCCAAGGCAGCCAAACGGAAAAATAAAAGGCCATCAGCAAGAACAAAGGAAGTAGGTTCTCGTCACTGTGTTTCCTGTAGACCAGTTTTTTTATCAGAAAACCCAACACGGCAAACACTGACGTTGCTCCTAGCCAGATGAGCGCTGGGTTGCCAAAGGCATAGATATTGCCTCTGCTTGTTTCAGAAACGTAATCTACTGCAAACCAAACAGGTTTCAGGTTTAAAAACCAATCAAACGGACGAGATTGGCCGGGATGCGTGGCGGTTAACCGTGTCTGATAAAGCCAAGTTTGATTAATTAACTCCTTAAAATGGTCAAAATCTTTGCCTTGCAGGAACATTTGCCAGTAGGAGAACAGATAAATTATCGCGGGAATAAAAATTAGGGCTAGGAAAATGCGGATGAGATTCCGATAAAGCAGCTTGTTGCTGGTATTCTTGGCTGTAAGCGAGGCGGCTGCCACCCGCAGCCAGCGCAACCCCTCGGTCAAACCAATAATCCCCAACGCAAAAACTCCTGACCATTTTGTGGCAGCCGCCAAACCGCCGGCGACTCCTGACAGCCAAAAATACTTATACTTGCTAAGCGTGGTCTCTCTTTTCCTTTCTTGAACACCACTGAATGCCCCTGTTCTTCTCAGATATTTAACATAAAAGATAAACGCCAACAAAATAAAAAAGGTAACATGAATGTCATTCATAGCAATCCGGGACATGGTAAGGAGCAGGCCGTCTAGGGACGCTAGTAAGGCAGCTAGCAAACTCAAGGTTCTGCTGGCAAATAACTCATAAGCCAAACTGGCGGTCGCAAAAATTACCAGCACCCCAAAAATAGCTGAGCTGAACCGCCAACCTAGTGGTGTCTCGCCCATAAGCAGCATAGAAGCGGCTTGGGTGTATTTTGCCAAGGGCGGATGCAGCCAGTCGACAGCGGTTTTTTCTTCTGGAGGCGGATTCCACCACTCAAAAGCCCGCGGGTCATTGTGGGCAATTAGTTTGGCTGTGACTGCATGATAAACTTCATCAAACATGTAGCCGCTGGGGTTATCAAGCCGCCATACTCTAGTAAAAAAACCAAAAGCAAGAATCATTAATAGCAGCGTTGGATAGTAGCGAGTGAGAAAGCCTTGCATCTCGGGAGTTTTCTAAATAGCGTAAGTAACCAGCATTACTACCAAGCCAAACAGAAAAGCATCAATCAACAAAGGTTTGTCATTGAGGAGCACCTTTTCCGGAGACTCACCTTCGTTGCTTTCGTAGACCAATTGCAGGTAACGCATCACCCCGAAAATAACAAACGGCAGCGACAGCATTAACAATTTTTGCGAATGCAATGCTTTTGGCAGGAGAGTGAAAATGAATGCGTAGCGTACATCCGGTCTGGCGACCTCATTTTGAAAAGCAAATAGGGCATACGTCAACCATGTTGCATTGGCAAACATACCCGTGTACTGGTCTAACAGCCGCTGACTATAGCGGGAGAGAGTTTTGCGGGTACTGCCAATTAGTTGGACATCTGAATTTTTCAGCAGCGTTCTTTCGCTTTGCCTTTTTCCAACTGCCAAAAACAGCGACGCAGAGATAACTGTCAGCAAGAACCAAACGCTCATATGCAAATTGACAACAACAGCGCCCGCATAGATGCGGATCAAAAAGCCGGTGGCAATAGAAACCACATCAAGAATGGGAATATGTTTCAATTTATTGGCATATAGAACCTGTAAGAGGAAGTAAGCCAAAACCAGGAGGCGGAAAAATAGAGTGAAATAGAAGGAAGTGGCGAAAACTATGAGCAAACCCAGAGCCGCAGCCAACATAGCCAAACCTCGCGGCAATTGCCCGGATGCAATCGGCCGGTTCTTCTTAAACGGATGTTGGCGGTCAGCTTCGTAGTCGATGAGATCATTAATAATGTAAATGCTGGAGGTGAGGAGGGAAAAGACTATCACCGCATAAGTTACCACCAGAGCATATGGCGGGCCGCTAGCCGGCTCGAAGAAAAACAGTCCAGAGAATATCAGTGCTGCATATAAAGCCAAATTTTTTATCCATTGCCTTGGTCTGGCGGATTTGATCAGTAAGATCAGCAATTGCAGCGGCCGGAATATGGTTTGGTTAGTTTTTGGCACTCAACTCCTTCAGAGATTTCCATTTTGCCCAAATAAGAAAGGCAAATACCAGCAGCAGAACTAAGCCTATTGTAATTAACTTGCCTGTAGTATTCAAATAGAGCGATAACAAGCCGAGAATTAAACTAGATGCCCAGTAGAAGACGGCAATTCTGCGCTTGCTCCACTTGAGAACATCCAACATTTTATGATGCATATGGCCGCGATCGCCCCAAAAGGGAGACTTGCCGGCTCTTATGCGGCGCAGGACAGTGAAGATAGCATCAGCGGTTGGCACAGCCAGTACCATCAGGGCAGTCGCGACCTTGGCTCCAGACAAAATTGCCAAAATACTTAAAAAATAACCCGCCAATGCTCCGCCGCCATAACCAGGCATGATTTTTTGCGGATACCAGTTCCAAATTAAAAAGCCGGCATAAGCACCTGAGACAATAAAGCTGAGTTGGGCGGTATTAAATTGAGTTGGGTCATCAATAAACCTGAAGGAAAGAATACCGATGATGATCGCCGCGATGCTGACGAACCCGGGCATTTGGCCATCTACTCCTTTGGACCAGTTGACAATGTTCATGTTCCAGAGGATAAAAAACAGGGCAAACAAATCTGCCAATATCCAAATTGACCTGGTGCGGCCAAAGAATTCCACAGGCACCTGTAAAGTTTGCAGACTTACTACACCTTCACCTAGCGGATTGCTGACGTAGGAAATGCCTATTCCTGACCCGACAACTAATAGCGCCACGAACAAACCTGCCAACAGACGGATTACCGGATGAATGTCAAAGAGGTCATCAAAAAATCCGGTGATTGCTAAAATTAAAGCCCCGGACATGATGACTATTAGATAACTGTCAAACTGTAGAAATAACAAGCTGGCTAAGAGAATGCTGGTAATGATAACCAAGCCTCCCCCGCGGGGTACTGTTTCTTCATGAGTATTTTTAAGAGGCCGCTGTTCGTTATGGGTACTCAACCAGCCTTTAGATCGATAGAGACGAATCACCAAGGGCGAAACCAGCGCTGAGATGAACAGAGCAAAGAGAAATCCTTGCATATTAGCCGCCAAACTTTCCAGATTTAAAATGTATCACCACTTATCCTACCAAGTTATAAAAATAATTCTTCCCAGAGCAAACGACAACAGAAAGATAATAATCGCCGTCATCAGAGAGAATAGCCGGAGCAGTATCTGGTGATAATGTCTAATAAATCTCAGGACGAGCAAGTGAGAAACGAGAATAGCGGCTGATAGTACAGGGAACAAGAAGATATTTTCCTTCATGGCAAGCTGCTGGCTTTGGCGCGGCAAAGAATAAAAAATTGGCAGTTGGGGCTGGGAACGGGTGTAATAAAAAACAGCCAGCAACAATGACATAGCCGTGAAGACAAGGGCGGCTTTTAACGGTTGAATAGCTGAGTTCGGCAGAGGCAACCTGGAGAATAAATGAAGCGGTTTTAAGCGAATTTTCATAGAGTAAAAATCCTATTTAGGCGGATTAAGCCTTCTCCATAAAGTGAAATTATCATACTCCTGGAAGAGCTGGTAATTGCCATACAGATAGGCAAAGAATTCCGGAAATTTGTCGTTTTCGTTGCGCATGACTACCGCGTACTTCGGACTATCAGCGATAAAATCCCTCAAGGTTTCTTCATAGGCATTCAGATCTTGTATGTGAAATGAAACAGTAAAACGGCTGGTCGGGGTGGCTCCGGATAAGGCGTATAACATTGGATTGGTCCCCCAGATGAACATAGTATCAGCTCCTGATGACTTGATGAGCGCAGCTGCTTCATAGTTATCGGTCATTACTGGATTAAAAAGCTGGCGGTATTCCTGGGCGCTGATCCGGCCGGACAACAAGCTGAGCCAATTCTGATAATAAGCCGCCACCGGGTAGAGTCCAACTTTTAGCAGTGTCAGCACACTAATAAACAATCCCAAACTGACCACAGGGACTATTACAGCCTGCAATAGACCGCTGAGCTTTTTCTTTTTTTCCGTCAGCTCTGTCAGCGGAATACCCACCATCAAGGCGAGCGGCGGAATGACTTGGAGGAAATAATGGGGATATGGCCGATTGGAGAGCAAACTGGCGAACATGGCCAACATAAACCAGGCAAAAATAAACTGTGTGCGCGGCTTCACATATTTTCTCAGGAAGGTGATAGCAAAAACACCGCTGGCTGCTACAACAAACTTGCCGGGCAACGTAAAAAGACCATTGAGAATTGTGTTGTTGAAGTCCAGCTCCCAATTGCCTGCGTAATGGAGATTATAGAGTAGGCCGAATTGGAGATAGTCCTGCCCAGATCCGACTGCCCAGAAGTACACTACCGAAAGCAAGATCGGCAAGAAAATACCAGCTATAATCAAACCCAATCGCAAGCCTGTGAGCTTGAGCGCGGCTAAGAACCTCTTATTAGTCAGTCTAGGCGAAAATCTGTTTGTTACTGTAAAGTAACCGGCTGTGAGAATTGCGCCAGCGTCAAATAGAGCTGGAACTTTGGTGAGAATCCCCAAGCCCAGCGCTGTGCCTGCCCCAAGCAGCCAGAGAGCCTCTTTTCTGTCAAAGCCAATCGCTTCTTTATTTTCAGATAATAAGTCTCTGAAGTAGGCAGTCTTTCCCAGCAGTATTGTAGCCACCAATACAAATCCCATTACGAAAAGCTCGCCATTGGGAATGTTGCCTTCAAACCAGGGGATGGTGGTAAAGATAACAAAAATTAAGGAAGTCAAAAAAACCGTCAGTCGCTTGCCGGGAAAAAGCAGGTAGGCAAGCCGATAGAAGCCAGCAGTTGCCACTACCATCCAAAAAACCAGCAAGAGCCGGAAATACAACTGGCTACCTGTCTGGGCAAAAACGTAGATTAAGGGAGTTTTATGGTCAACAATCTCGGAATACAACCGATAACCTTTATTCAGAGCTTGGCCAATGGTCAAATAAATACCTTCATCGCCATACCAATAAGGCTCCGAAAAATTCGGGAGCCGCAGGACCAAAAGCAGCAGAAGCAAAAGCATTAATGGCCAGGCGCGGCGGGCACGGTTATTTATTTGTTGATAAAAATCAAGCTTGCTCACTGACACCTCTTCAGTATAGCGGGCAATTGAGGAAAACGCTATATTATCCATCCAGCAATTTAGACTTTTTCAGTCACTTTGTACTCAATGTATTTTCCCAGCATTAATCGGGTATGAGCATCGATGCCCGGCAGCGCATTAAAGAAAAATCCCACCAGGGGTAGAAGAAAAAATTCCAATGGCTGCAGGATGTAGGAGAGAAGGTTGCGGCTATTAGGCCGCGGCGGCCGGTTCACCGCATCGATGACAAAAATAACCACCATGGAAATCAGGGCGATTGTTAGTAGTGACGATGTCACCTGCGGTAAGGTTTTGCCTAGCACAGTTCTATTGAAGGCCTCATTCAGGAGTGGTGGCAGAAAAGCAGAAATAGTGATAGCAAACCAATTTACCGGCCAAAGAAAGTGGTCTTCAATTGTGGTGGCTACCCTGACGGTGCGATCCCAAAAGGGAATGTCTTTTGCTTCAATATATTTTTTTATGATGTAGGAATCGTCACTGACGCCCCAAGCCCAACGCTTGAGTTGTTCATACTGATTATTGAAGCTGCTGATTCGGGATGTTGATTCAGCGGCATCAGAATATACAGGCAGGAATATCGGTTTGACTTCAAAATCACCTTTCTTGGCAAAATAAGATTTAAAGAACAATCGGTAGTCCTCTGGAATAACGTCGGTGTCCCAGTAGCCGATGTCATGAACGTGTTTTAGTGAAGTTGTGTAGGTGGAAAAGTTGATTAATCTGTCAGAACGCAACAGAATGTGCATCTGAATGACCGAGAACATGGAGGCTAGTACCCGTATTGGAGCTGGCACCCGCCAGATATTGTTATAGAAAACAATCGCACCCTGCCAGATGGCGTTAAACGGTTTGTCAGTTTCCAGAAAACTGAAAGCCACGGCTGCAAAATAGTGGTGATGGAACTGAGCATCGGCATCTTCGCTGGTGATGGTAATATTCTCGATCGGAATGCCTTCTTCATCCACCAACAGCTTCTTGGCAATCTTGGCGCCCCAGCAAGTATTGGAAGATTTGCCTTTGACTTCGCCTTCAATATCGGGATGGTGAGTAGTCCAGATGTGGCCGAAAACTCCCTCAAATTTCTTTTCCAGGCTGGCTGCTTTTTCGCGGCCGGCGTTGCCCTCTCTTTCTTCAAAAGAAACCATGATATGAAGGTTTTTGAGCGGATAGCTTTGTTTGGCCAGCGCACTCAAAGTCCGCTCCAGGATTTCCAGAGGTTCCTTATACGTGGGGATGACAATAATATGGTGGATCGTATCCCATTTGTCCGGAAATCTGTTTTGTAAGTCTTCAACCCAGGTAAATTTACTGGCGGCTTTAATCTTAAAATGAGCCACAATTGCCAGAAAAGACATGGTCAGAGAGCGATAAAGCCAGTAGACAGCAAAACCAATCACATAATATGCCACCAGGGTGGGAAAAATCAGCGATCCCCAAAAGGGAAAAAGAATCAACGACCAAGACACAAAGCCCGGCAGGATTTCCAGGAAGCGTTGGGTGCGCACCGGGTGTCGTTTAATATATGTTCTTAATAAATCCCCCATATTTTCCTCTTTGTTCACTATAGCAAACTTGCTCCAGAGTTAAACTGCGGAAAAAGCCTTATGGTGTTTTCAAGCAATTGTTCTGGTTTCAATCTCATTTCTTGCTTGAGATATGTGGCGGTTTCCGCAACCATCCATGGTTCGCAGGTTTTACCTCGATATCCTTGTGGAGGCAAATAGGGCGCATCTGTTTCTAACAGTATGTGCTCTGGACTTGCTGCTGCCACAGCAGTTCTGATGGTTTCAGCATTAGGATAAGTGACATTGGCTGCAACCCCGATGTAGCCACCTAGAGTATTTATTTCTTTGATGTAGTTCAGCGGCCCAGAGATGCAATGAAAAATCACCGGCAGATCAGCGGTGAGTTCAGATTTGATGATGGCAAGCGCATCCCAGTAAGCATTGTTAGGCGTAGGTATTTCCGGAACCTCTCGGTCGCGGACATGAATACTGACCGGCAGCGATTTTGCTGCGGCAACTCTGATTTGGCCGATAAACAGCTGTTTTTGCAGCTCAATTGCTTGTGCTTTGGCTTCTGAATCTGTAAGCCAGTAGTAATCTAGACCCATTTCACCGATGGCAGAAGCTTGTTCTGACATTTTGGACAGGGTTTCCAACTGCTGGTTCAGCTGGCCTCCTGCATCTGCTTCTCCCCATTGGTCCAGCAGCGAAACCGCTTCGCTCGGATGGATACCGACAGCAGCTAGTAGTTGGGGTTCGGTTGCAGCGATTTCCAAAGCCAGCTGAGAAGTGTGCAGATTTGTTCCGACTATCAGACTGCCACAAACTCCCATTTCCTGAGCTCGCTGCCAATGGCTGCTCCAGGTGGTCTCTGAGGCCTGCAGGTTTTCCTCATTCTCTTTTCGTCCGGAGTATAACGGTTCCAGGTTGTAGTGACAGTGGGAATCAATTATTTTCATAGTTTAGTTGCATGCCAGTGCACTTTCAGGTCTGAACAATTGAATTATGACAAACGCGGAAATAACGGTGTGGCGGCTCTGACGGGTTTTGCTGTCAGGGTGCTGATTACAGCCGAAGAAGTATCGGGCATAAATGGCTCTAGCCTGCGCGCGAGCAGGATCAGGTCGGCAATTACTTCTTGCAACACAGTGTGAGCTGTCTCCGTCGGCATTTGCCAAGGTCTGGTTTCTGCTAAATATTTATCAAGTTCGGCAACGCTTCTGCCGTGAGCCAGCGCTTTTCCAGCCGGGACTTCGGTTTCCGCAAATATAGACTTCAGCGCCTCAGACAATTGATACTCCTGCAGGTGGTAATCATAAACACTTGGCAAAGTGCCAATCCCGCCCTGATCCAGTTCATGATGTATTAAAGAGGGGAAGGAAAATTCCAAATCAGCTTGATAGGAAATTCCCAGCTTCTCGGCTAACTTAGACACCCGTGACACCAGATTGCCGAGTCCATTTGCCAGATCAGCAGTGTACACAACATCAAGTTTATCCCAAGTGACATCCATATCTTCGCCAAAAGGTCCTAGGTTCATCAGTAGATATCTGGTTGCATCTAAGCCGTATCGCTTAACCATATCTTCTGGGGATATGACATTACCCAAAGATTTGCTCATTTTTTGGCCATCCACAGAGATGAACCCGTTAATGAGAATTTTTTCGGAAGGTTGCAAGCCAGCGGATAAAAGCATGGCTTGCCACATCGCTGATTGCTGGCGGAGGTTGTCTTTACCGGCTACTTGGATGCCAGGCCAGAACTTGCTAAAGTCACTGTTGTCATCAGGCCAACCCAGAGTGCTAACATAGTTCACCAGGGCGTCAAACCAGACATACATGACGTGATCTGGATCTTCAGGAACCGGGATACCCCAGGGCATTTTTTCCTTTAATCTCGAGATGCTGAAATCCTGCAAACCTGCCTTCACAAAGGCAGTAATTTCTTTTAGTTTGCTTTCTGGCGCAACAAAGGCCGACTTGTTTTCATAGAGATTCAGCAGGGCTTCTTCATATTTAGAAAACCGGAAAAAGTAATTTTCTTCTTCGCGAATTTCCAGCTCCAAGTGCGGGTGCAAGATACAACGGCCGTTTTCGAGCTCTGAGGCTTGTTTTTCCAACTCACAGCCCACACAGTAAGTGATTTTGTACATTCTTTTATAAATGTCGCCATTTTCCTGACAGCGACGCCAAAACTCCTGAGCCGCAGCCACATGGTGTTTATCTGTTGTTCTGATGAAATGGGTAAAACTAAGGTTAAGCAACTCCTTGAGCGAGGCGAACTTAGCCGCGTATTCATCTGTGTAATCCTGAGGGTTTTTGCCGGCTTCCACCGCCTTCATGTAAATCTTTTGGCCGTGCTCATCAGTGCCGGTATTAAAAATCACCCGGTTGCCTAGCAACCGTTGATAGCGGGCAATCACATCGGCAGCTACAATCTCTTGGCCAAAGCCAATGTGAGGAGCGGCATTTACATAAGGGAGAGTGGTGGTGATGTAAAAATTACGACCGTTCATGGCAAAAGCAATTATACAGGATAAATGAGCGCTTGGCGGCTAAGTTGCACGCTTGCTTAGCTGAGTAGCTACCAATTCAAGTGAAACAAAAATCAAGGCAAGCGGAATCAGCCAGGACCATTCAATCAGCACATGCTGAAGTTTCAAAAAGAGCAAAACGGACAAGAAAAAACTTAATAGTAGGCCGCGCCTTGTATTGAGCAGGATAAAACTAAACATGAGCAGATTGGCGATGAGCAGCGGCAGCTGCAGGAAAAAATAAGAGTTGGAGAAAAAAGTATCGGCAATTTGCTGCGGCCGGAAATTGGTGATGATAGAAATCACCGCGCCATAAAAAGGCAGGCTCAGAAGAAGCACCGGCAAGAAACGCAGATATCTAGCCAGCTGTTGTTGCGGTTTTTCCTGGCGTCGAAACGAACCTAGCCGGGTAGTAATAGCTGGTTCTGCCGCCGCAGGCGTTGCTGTCAAAAAATCCGGCCGTAATCTGGTTTTTGCCCTCTTCATAAAGTCATGCTCCTGTGAGTATTGAGCCATTTCTAGTATACTCTAGGCATGACATTTGAAATACTTTTGGTTTTGGTCTTGGTGCTGGGATTGGTCCTATTGTATTTTGCTCTCCGGCAGCTGGTCAGCAACCAACAACAACGGCAAATCGAGGAGGTGGTTGATAAAGTCTTTGGGATGAGTGCTGGTAAGGTAGCGGAACAGAGCCGGCAAATTTTGCAAAGTGAAAAAGAAGCCATTAAGACAGATTTGGCCAATAAACAAGATGCCATCGAAAAACTTGTCCGCCAACTGCAGGATGATATCGGCAAACGCCAAGAAGAAATCCGTGAGCTGGAACGCGACCGCACCCGCAAGTTCAGCGAGCTGAATAACTCTTTGGCTGAACACCGCAAAATTGCTGATGAGCTCAAGGTTTCTACTCAGCAGCTTGCCAAGGTGCTTTCCAACAACCAGCAGCGCGGCGAGTGGGGTGAGCGGATTATTGAAGACTTGCTTAGTGCGAATGGCTTGAAGGAAGGGGTGCATTATGCCCGGCAGTTGCCCTTGGGTGATGGTACTTTGAGGCCTGATATTTCCTTATTGCTTCCAAATGACCGGGTTGTAGCAGTGGATGTTAAGTTTCCTTATCAAGAGATGCAGAAAATGACTATAGCTGAGACCAAGTCGCAGCAACAGGTGCATCTTAAACAGTTTCGCCGCGACATAAAAGACAAAATAGACAAGGTTGCCAAGTACATCTTACCAGGGGAAAAAACACTGGATTATGCAATTTTGTTCGTTCCCAATGAAATGCTCTTTTCATTTATCAATCAGAAGTTTCCTGATTTAATCGACGAAGCGATGGCAAAGCGGGTGCTGGTTGTTTCGCCGTTTACTTTCCTGATTGTTGCCAGAACAGTCATGGAAAGCTATCGCAATTTTATGATTGGCGACAAGCTCAAGGAGATTGTGGGTTATGTAGACGAATTTGTTGATGAATGGGGCAAATTTAGGGATAAATTTGAAAAGTACGGCAACTCGATAGATAGATTACAACGAGACTATCAAGAACTAACCGGTACACGTGTGCGCCAGATGGAGCGCCGGATTGAAAAAATAAACTCTTATCGGGATGGCAATCTGTTGCCGACCAACCAGGAAGAGCTCTTGTCCCTCTCTGAGCAAACAGAGAATGAGGAAGCCTAGTTATAATTTCTCCGCAAAAAATTCTAGATCGCGGCTGATGGCAGTATTCCAGTCCGGCACCAGGTTGTGATCGGCGTTGGGGTACGTGAAATATTCAAATTCAATGGGTTCTAGATTCTGTCCGGCAATCTCCGTTCTGATTTGAGCTGCCTCTGTGGCGTTGTTGGTATCCTCAGCTGCTTTCAGGCGATCAGTGAGCTCTTGGCGGCGTTCATTTTCATTTTTCACCAAATTGATAAAGGAGTCGCTCCACCAATATGGAGCGGCGGTGTCACGCTGGCCGTGGTGCAGCTGGAAAGGTCCATGCAACAAGTCCAAGTGTTGAGTCAGGCTGAAATCGAAGACGTCGTAGGTTTGCTCAAAAGCTGCCACATCCTTGCGGAAAGCTTTGCCTTCATCATAATCCTCGTTGCTGAAAAAAATCACCGAATATGGAAAGGGCGCAGTTACCGGTGCCCAGAGTGTTGCTGGAATAGGTTTGCCCAGGATTTCCAAGCTGGTGAGGGTAATCTGGCCGCCATTACTGTGTGCCCACATGCCGATGCTTGCAATGGGTGTCCTCACTTG
Source organism: Patescibacteria group bacterium UBA1370 (assembly GCA_002306315.1). Taxonomy (GTDB): domain Bacteria; phylum Patescibacteriota; class Microgenomatia; order UBA1400; family PJMF01; genus UBA1370. Next base: position 17,165 of record DBRK01000022.1, read on the forward strand.
GGACTGGGGTTCAAGAAGAACACCCAGTTGGCGGATACTTTCAATTAGCTCTATGACCACGATGGGTTTTTCAAACCGGGCCAGCCAGTGGTCATTTGGCTCGGGATCACTGTTGCCATAACCAAAAAAGTCTGGTGACAAAGTTATGTAGCCGTTTTGAGCAAAAACCGCGGCCGCATTTTTGGTGCCCATACCGGTGTAATAGGTTTCCAGCGGCGCCCAACCCCTGACGAGGACAATGGCCTTGGGATTAGCGGGCATTTCTTTAGGCAGATTCAACTGACCGCTCATCTTTTTGCCGAGCGGCGCATAGGTAAACTCATAAGCGGTGTAATCAGGATAATCCTGTATTTCTTTGGCGATACTGATTTGCCTGGGCAAAAACGGGTATTCTCTAAGACTTTCGATGGTAAAAGGCTGGTAGATGCGCTCCTGCTGCTGTCCCAGTTCCCCAAGCGGGCTCAGATATTCAGCCACCTGCTTGCCGCCAAGCTGGTTGCCGATTAAATAACCCACGGCCATCGAGGCAACTACAATTAAAGCAAATAACAGAAATCTTTTCATTATTATTCGAGTGTCTTTTTGATGTATTGGTATTCCCTGATAATTCTCCGGCAACTGACAGCTGACCAGAGCTGTATCAAGCTCATTTGGCCTTCGTAATTTTCCTGATCGGTATAAAGCCTAGCGCGGTCATTTTCCCGATCATAATAGTATAACTCAGGAATGGATCGCATATCTATCCAGCCCCGGAAGCTAGCTTCACAAGTAACCATGATGGCACCGGCGATGGTTTCCATTACCGGCTGAGGCCATTCCTCGCGCTCGCCAAGCCGATAGTGGCGGCCGAGGCCGGCAACTGCGAAACCAACCTGTTTAGGCCAAATTACTTTGCCATGATATTGCTTGGTGGTAAAAGCCGGTTCATCGGTAGCTACCAGTAGTGGCCCCACTGGCGTATAAAAGAAATCCGGGTCGACGATTTTCTTGGCAAAACTGACAATACTCTCCAGATCGGCGGTGTTATAGAACAGATCGTAGGACTCATCCAAGTGGGCAATGGGCATGGGGATATTTTTTTTGCCATGCAGTGCCAATGAGTAGCCGATAACGTCATCAGGATGATACAAGCGGTATTTGACTTTATTTCTGTTCCATTTTTCGATCAACTGGCTGAGTTTTTCCAGATCCTCCACCTCAAAATACTCATGGTATTTGCAAATAGTAGCTAAGGCTTGCGGGTAAAAGACGCAGTTGACGTCGTAAGGCGCCAGTGGGCTTTTTTGGCCGGGGAAAGCGTTGGCACTATCGCGCCAGTTGCCGACTGGATAGTAGGCTTCTTGCTCAGGATTGATCTGCTTAAAAGAAATTAAACTCTTCTTTTCTGCTTGTTGCATTAAGTATGCCGCAACCCGCTTTAGTTTTTCGTGATTTTCTTCATCAAAGAGAAACCGCTTACTGACCCTGGGGACGCCGAGTATGTAGTGCGGTTCGATGTCAATCATTTTCCGATCCACCAGTTTGCTGCTGTCTCCTAGTCGTGTCCGGTATTCCCCGATGACCTCCTCATGCCAGCCTTCGCCTGATTCAGAAACATACTTCATGGATTGGCGGTACATATAATCAATGGTTTCAATAGATAAATCGCCTTCGCCTAAGTCGGCCGACTCAATCCAATCACGAGGAAAGATTGTCCCGTACTCAAAACTGCTGGTTTTTTTGCTTTTTACCAAGTGTTCAATGTGAACTTTTGCTTCCTCAAAGAGATTGACAATTTCCTCAGAAAAGAGAGCGGAGTCGAAGTCGCCGCTCTCGTCAAAGACTGGTGTTTCAAATCCCAGTTCGTCCTCCACTGTAGCCACCGAATAAATCAACATCTGGATTGACTCGGATGAAGAGCGGATGCCGAGGTTTTTGCCCGATAAGGTGACTAAGTAGTCCGGCGGAAAAAATAATTCCGATCCATAGGTTTTTTCTTTGCCTTCATCAACATAGGAATTGGTAAGGCGGAGAACCGTCAAACCGCCCATTTCCTGCAACTCCACATTACGGGGGATAACCTCTTGATTGCCGGCATCAACCAAGTCTTTATAAGTTGGGTGCGGGACAACTGGCTCGATAAAATGCCTCAGAGTCCGGATGTCAGTGACCAAGGGCAAGGGTACGGTGATTTCTTGGGTGGGAATTGTCAGCTCGATAGATAATTGTCCCTCAATTTCATCATAGCTATCGATTTCGATTGGAAAGTGAGGCGGAACAGCTAGACCGAGCAATAAGTGGTTTTCCGGGCCGGTGACCCTGAGTTGGTTTTGTAAGTCGATATCAAAGTAATAATTACCCTTGATAAAATAGCGCATTGTCCTGTGTACATTAACAAATTAATACCAGAAATTAAAGGGCGTATCGCTGAAAAATCACCCGAATTATAGTCTTGTTACACATCTTTTACTCACGTTTAACAGTCAAGCCATAAAATTCCCTAAAACAACAGAGAGGATAATTATGCACATTGCTGTTGTATCCGGTCCGTTTGTGCGGGTGCCTCCGGTCAAGTATGGAGGCACGGAAAGAGTAATTTATTTTTTGATAAAAGGTCTATTGGAAAGAGGCCACCAGGTGACATTGTTGGCAACGGGCGACTCTGAAGTGCCTGGCGCCAGATTAATTCCTATCTGCGAAAAAGAGTTGTTTTTTGGCATGAGCAAGGAGGAGCATGGTCGGGTCAAACAAGAAAGCCAGAAGATTGAGCGTGAAGCCATCAGAATTCTCAAAGCCCTGAAGCCGGAAATTGACATTATTCATTCACACGGCATTGACCTGATTGAGTTGCAGGATTTTCCCAACTTAACTACCTTGCATGGCAAATTCACATTGGAGAAGATGGCCTATTACGAGCAACGCAAGGCTTTGTTTTGGGCTTCTATCTCCGAAAATCAACAGGATTCTTTTCCGGAACTGAATTATGCCGGCACTGTTTATAATGGCCTCGACCCAACTGAATTTCCAATGGTATTAAAGCCAGAAGATTATTTGGTGTTTATGGGCAGGTTCGATAGAGAGAAAAATCCCCACATGGCAATAGAGCTGGCTTTGCATTTGGGCATGAAAATTAAGCTGGCTGGAAAGCGTGACTATAAGGCTCGCGGCTATTGGGAAGAGGAGATCGAGCCGCATTTAAACAATCCCCTGGTTGAGTTTGTTGGTGAAGTGGGCATGGCAGAAAAAATCGAGTTGTTGAGCAAAGCTAAGTGCAATCTACACCCCACTGGATTCCGTGAGCCTTTTGGCTTGACAGTGCTGGAAGCTGCTTATTGCGGTACGCCTACACTCGCAATAGAGCG
>DBRK01000015.1 GCA_002306315.1 Patescibacteria group bacterium UBA1370
TGCATATGTGATTGAAAGCGAGTCCGGCAAGGAGAAAGAATTTTTTGAGGTCCTGGGCAAATACGGTTACGAAACCCGGATCAAGCAGTTGCAGGTTTTTCAGGGTGGCGCCAAAAAAGGCGACTGGGACGTCGGTTTGGCTATCGATGTGGTCCGACTCTTGCCGCTGTTAGATGTAGTGGTTTTGGTATCCGGTGATGGCGACTATGTTGACCTCCTGGATTATGTCCGCGGCCACGGCCGGCGGACTGAAGTGATTGCCTTTAAGCAGACAACCAGCAGCCGCCTCCTGAATGAAACCGATGAATTTATTGATCTTTCAGAAAACAGGAAGCGTTATTTGATTTAGCCGGCGCCACCGCCACCGCCGCCACCTCCTCCTCCCCCACCACCGGAAGAACTGCCGGACGAACCAGCGCCGGATGCGCCATAGCTAGCGGATGACGCAGATGAAATACTGGTGATGGCATCGGATAATCCGGCCAAGGAAGCACCGAAGTCGCCGCCCGAGCTGCTGACACCATGCACACCGCCCCAATAGGCGGCAGCTGCAGCTTGCTCAGCTGCCGGGAACTGTATCGGCAGAGCAGCTAAGGCTTTGGCAGAAATACCCAGGGCTGTTCCGTAGACCAGGTAATTTTCCCATATCACGATCGAGTCAATCGGATATTTTTTTGTCCGGGCGTAATCTTTCATGTGTTTTTCAAAAGCTTTCCATTTGGCGGCTTCTTCCGCACCCAGATGTGTTCTTTTTTCACCAAATGCAGTATTGATGATGGAAATGACACACCAAAGGATACTAATGGCCAAGCTGGCTATTGCCAATAAGCCACCGATAATCCAGCCGTTTCCCAACGAGAACGTGATAAGGAAAAATGAGGCGGTGATAAAAAGAAATGAAAGGACAATGTTGGAAGTGGCAGTATTGGTTTTATTGTGCGAAGTCTTATCAAAGAAACCTTCCTTGAGGTTTTCCTTGAGCGTCAGCTCCGGCAGGTTTTTGAAAAATTGATAGCTAACCGTCCGGTACGTCCGCGCCCACTTGACAATCTCATCCAAAGCCAGAGCTTCCACTTTAGTGCCTTGAATCTTGGTGGGTTTGTAGCCGATTCTGTCTAGGTAACGTTTCACCGATTCCTGAATCGATGACAGCGGAGCTTTGGCATCAGTTTGTGGCACCAAGTAGTAGCGGTAATTTTTCAACAGTAAGCCTTTTTTTTGGTCACTGCGCAGCAGTTTAAAATGGCGGGCTTGAATTAGCGAGAGCAAGGTAGCGGTAAAGGCACTGGGCTGCAGAGTTTTGGTGGCTGTTAGTAGCTGCTGAACTTGGGCGGGATCGATATTGCTTGGCGGTTCCCAAAGTGTGCCGGACATGTTGACTCGCGGCAGCTTGGTGTCTTTGGCGTGGAGGAAGTAATGGCGGATTTGTTTAGTGAGGAAGTATAACGATGCCGCCGCCAACGCGCCAGCGGCTACGGAAGCCAGCAATCCCAGAAAATTCTGGCGGCGTTTCTTGGCCTCGGTTTCGGCGATGAATTGTTGTTCTTGGGATTCGATTTCTGCCAGGCTCCCTTGCCCTGCCGCGCCGGCGCTAAACCAGTCCTTGGGCATGACAATTCGGCCTTCAAAAAACATACCGGGAATGATGCGGGGCGCGGTCAGTGTGACAGAGCTGACATCTGGAATTGCCACAGTTCCATCAAGTGGTCCATGCGCCCAAGCTTTTACCTCCGTACCAGTCATCTGTTGTGGCAGGCTGATACGTATGCTGACATTGTTACTGGCAATTTCCCAGTCATCACCGACAAACTGCCAATAAAGCTCAGAAACATCTTCATGCAGAGTGATGGCATTGGCAACAGTGTAGCCAAAGGTAAAAGGAATGGTTTCTGTGTCTGCCCGGTAAAACCATTTTAGGTAATAGCCGCTCGGATTCTCGGTGACATAAAAAGTCCGGGACGGACGGTGAACATCGGCATTGGAGATCTCCTCCGGCTGCAACTGGCGATAGCAGCCCTCCGGATCACAAACTGAGAAGTTTTCCAGCTGGTATGGTTCGGTACGGCCGAGACTTTTGGTCTGATCCGGTGTGGAGTTGAGTTGCAGATAAGCAAAGGTATAGTCGCCATCAAAACGGTAGGTGCGGGTTTCGCTGACCGTCATCGAACCATCCTCTTGGATAACCGCCTCGATTTCCGTGGCGGGAATGGAGTACTCTTTGGCGCTGACTGCTGAAGGGAAAGAAAAAATACTAGCGACCAACAAAAAAAGTGCCATGCATTTTAATTTAAGCATGATTTGATTATACATTCGCTGGGGGTATCTGTGGGATGAGAAGCGCGGATTTTTTTGCCTGTCTCAGTCCAAACTGTTATTTCCAGACCTTTTTTGTTAAAATAAAAGCCTTCGGACATAAAAGTTGCCCCGTGGTCTAATGGCAGGACAGCAGCCTTTGAAGCTGTTTATCTAGGTTCGAATCCTAGCGGGGCATCAGCTACTCCAGTCCGTTCCATTCTTCCGCAAACAGGTAAAGCTCAATTATTGAAAACGGTCCACTTTGTTCTAAGATGATAATATGCAAATCTCAATAAAGTGGCACCTAACCTCATTAATGATTGCCGCGTTGGTTTTGGCAGCCAGTTTGACCGGCATTTTCAACCCCCTCACCTACTCCCAAGAAACAGCCAATTGGGCGTTGCAGGCTGTGGCTCAGGATCTTGGCAATCTGGCAGCGGCGTTGATGTTGTTGGCCAGTCTTTATTTTCTAAAGAAACGTTCAATCAGAGCTTTTCCGATCTGGCTGGGCACGCTGCTATACATTTTTTATGCCTATTTAATATTTGCATTTTTTGTACACTTTAATTTTTTGTTTTTGGTTTATGTAGCGATTTTAGGACTGACTTTCTATGCCACTGTTGGCGGATTGCTTGAACAAGATTTGCAGACAGCCGGCAAAACTATGGCCATAAAGAGGATCAAACCCTCCGCCATTCTCCTCATTCTTATCGGCCTGCTGTTTATCCTGTTGTGGTTATCAGAAATAATTCCAGCGCTATTGTCAGGCACCGCTCCGCAAAGCTTGGCAGCAGCCAGGATTTGGGTTAATCCTATCCATGTGATTGATTTGGCTTTCTTGTTGCCCGGCATGATCATGGCGGGAAAATTGTTAATGAGGAAACAGACACTTGGCTACCTCTTTGCACCCGCATTACTTGCTTTTTCCGTGCTCATGGGCAGCAGCATCGTGGCTAATGCTGCCATGGAGATGAGTACCGGTAACAGGAATACTATGGTTCCTTTTGTCTTGGTCGGAACAATAGTTATTAGCAGTCTGGCTGTATTAGTTTTTCATTTAAGGCAGATTAAATAATGATGAAAAAAAGACCTTTCTCCCTGAAAATTTATTTGCTGATTGTGCTGGCCTTATCCTGGCCGTTTCAAATTGCTTATCCATTTTTGGGTGAAAGTTTCCGGCCGATTTTGTTGGTATCGATGGTGATGGCGGGGGTGGCAACATATATCTGCGGCCGGTTCGTTTTTAGCGATGGTTTTGCCAATGCCGGCTGGAAATGGGGCAAGCCGAAGCATTATTTTTTTGCTTTCACTTTGCCATTGTTGCTGTGGTTGGTGCCGATTTGGCTGGAGCAAGTTCTGGGCATGCGCAGTGGGTTGCAGTTGGAGCTTCTAACTTTGCTCAAGACCTTCGCGCTGAGCTTTGCCACCACTCTCGTTCCAGCCTTTGGTGAAGAATTTAGTTGGCGGGGTTACCTGCTGCCAAGACTGCTAAAGGTTTACACGCCCCGCAAAGCCCTGCTGACGCACGGCTTTATCACTTGGTTTTGGCACCTGCCGTTTGTGGTGATGATGGGTTTGGAAATGCCAGGAAATAATCTGATCACTGTTCCGGTAGTGGCTCTGATCAGCCTCTTTCCCACAGTGATGCACGCGGTAGTGTTTGCCTATTTCTACTCGGTCTCCAGCAGCCTGGCCGTGGCCACGGTCTACCATTCTGCTTTTGATGAAGTTCGCGATACCCTATTGGCGCAGGTGGGATTTGGACCGCTGGTGGAAGTATGGCAGATGGCGCTGTTAACAGGGATAGGAATGATAATTCTTTGGAAGAAAAAGTGGCCTGCTGCCAGCGCCAGTTAGAAATCCCACTGTCTAATACTCCGCCGCTTCCGCCTCTGCTTTTGTCGCGTGCACCGTGCCGTCCGGATGATGCGGCGGCGAGTAAATGGTATAAAGCTTGAGTTCCTCGGTTGAAGAAGTGTTAATGACGTTGTGCTCAACTCCGGCTGGGACAACAAAAGCGTCTTCACTGCGGATCTCAAATTTTTCCTCATTCATAATCAGCATACCTTCGCCTGACTCAACCCGGAAAAATTGATCCTCGACCGTGTGTACCTCGGCGCCGATTTCTTCCTCAGGCAGCAAGGACATTACTACCAGTTGGCTGTTTTGGCCGGTGAATAACACCTTGCGAAAGTTGCTGTTTTCCAGCGTCAGTTCCTCGATGTTGCCATAAAAGCCTGTCATATTTTCCTTTGCTGCTACTTTATTTTCCAAATGCAATTAAAAATGTTCCTGCCAGCATTAATACTACACCAATAATTTGAGAAATATTCATTTTTTCATGCAAAATAATCATGGCTAAAACCACGGTAATAGCCAAGCTTAGTTTATCGACCGGCGCCACCTGTGAGGCATTGCCTATCTGCAGGGCGCGGAAGTAAAAGAGCCAGGAAAAACCGGTAGCCAGCCCAGATAAAATTAGAAACAGGAGTGAAAACTGCGAGATCGAACCCAGTTGCCGCCAAGTACCCTGCACCATAACTATTCCCCAGGCAAAAAGCAGAATAATGACGGTACGGATGGCTGTGGCTAGATTGGAATCGACACCCTTGATGCCGATCTTGGCTAGAATGGCGGTCATGGCGGCAAAAACGGCGGAAAGGAGGGCAAAAATGAGCCAAGACATACTACCATTGTAGCAGAGTATTGAATCACAGCTTCTTACGGGAATAAAAATATTAGTTGAAATAAAGAGAGCTATTCGTGTATAATTGTATCTATGGAAAGAAAACGACCAGTGCTATCGCACGACCCCAAAGAAGTAGCAAGGATACAAACAAGGTTGAATGAGATTGAACAAGAGCAAGCTAAACTTGAAAAGGATAATCCCAATATACCTTTTGCGGGTCTATATTACGGGGATGGCACAAGTCCAGCAGTTTTTTTCGCTTTAACTGAGAAACAGAAAGAGATATACCAAACATGGCACAGGCTGGAGAACGAGCATGTTCGGTTGAGTACCCCTGTCATTTAGTGAGTGGAATAACTAAAACGAGAGAATGGTTCGATTGTAGTTTCCATAAGAAATTCTCCTCATCAACGAACTCTAGGTTGTGAGAGTCCATAGCTGCCTTTGTTATAATCAATGCATATGAAAGCTGCATTGTTATTGCCAGGCTACCTTGATTCACCTGATTATTTGCACCTTTGACATTTGAAAAAAGACTCACGGAACTAGGATACATTGTTGAGCGTTTGGATGCCTGCCATCTTTGGGAAACCGGTGATGTTAAGAATTGCACAATCACAAACTTTCTTAAACAAATCGAAGAAAGAGTAAGATTTTATCAGGATGAGAATGCTGAAGAAATTGTTGTCATTGGGCATGGCATGGGCGGCTTCACCGCAATAATTGCCGAAAGCAGAATACGGGGCATAACAAAAATTGTCTCATTGTGTCCGCCTCCCGACAGAATCGGCTCAGAGAAGGAATGGAGAGGCGGGCAGTTCCGTCATTCCGAAAGAGATCTGCCGGAGGATACCGGAAGATCTAGATCCTTTGATGTTCCCTACTCCTTCGCTGAAGATGGTCTGCAGTATTCAGCCAAGTAAGAAGTGAAAAATATTACAAAACCCCTGATGATTTTTGTTGCCCTGGATGATGAAATAGTGAAGCCCGAACGGACAGAAGAAATAGTAGCCAATGCAAATAACCCCTATGTAGTCAGGCAGCCAAACATGGGGCATGACTTTAGAAAATCTCAGGAAGAATGCGGGATCGTTATGACGGAGATAGAGAGGTTTTTATGAAGAACGGGGCAATTTTTCATGGTATCGGCGGCACACGGGGTTGGTTGGTACGGGGGCAACGGTGCCTTAAAAGATACTATAAGATCTGGCGGGAGGGTTGTATAGAGGAGGTTGGAGACCTATCCAAACTGATTTTGGCAAAGGAAAATCAGCGCGATATTCAAGACCTCGATAGTAAGCTGAAACACGAATTGGCTGATTGCTTATGGTCAGTTATCGTTCTGACAGATGCGTATGATGTGAATTTGGAAGAAGCTTTTGCACAGACAATGGATGACATAGAAGAAAAGCTGAAATGGGAGTCACAAAAATGAGACTCTTCCTCGCCTCCGAAGCCAAAAATCCCGGTTCCTTTCCCAAGTTCGAAGAATTTATGGGCGGTTTTGCAGGCAAATAGGTTGCTTATGTCCCCACCGCCGCCAATGGTGATGACTGGGTTTCCTGGAAAGTCTCCCGAACCTTGACGCTGGGGAGAGCTAACTGAACCAATAAAAAAATATTATGTGGAGGGAGTTGCGTTAAGCGGCTTCAGCTTACTTACATTTTTTTCTTACAAATTTTTAGCGGTTTTCTTACAATTTCAGCCTAGATTATCACCATTATAAGATATCTTCCCCGTAAAGGAGGTGAGAGAATGAGAAAAATGCTACTAAGCTTTTTAGGCTTAGCCATGGTATTTGGGTTTGTTGGTGCAGCCGGGGCTGAGGTGAACTCAGTTACACCAAGCACTAATGACATCAACCGTACGAATGGTTGGGCGCATGTTAATGTTGTTGATGACTCTGTTCCAGGTGAGATAACTCTGGAATTTGTCAGCACCCGTAATTTTTTCAGTTGTTTTGAGTATCGGGCTGATGACGAGCCAAACACGGTAGCAGGACCAAATCCCAATACGGACATTACCGATGGCCGCTGGACTCAGGTCTGTGTCAGTAACTCAACAACTACCAGAACTATTGAAGCTGATGAATTTGTAGATGTACGTATGGTTTATGGCGCGGAAAGAGACGAGCGTTTTGACTGGATGCGCTTTGACGTTGCCCAAGAACTATATGACAGGAAAGCCAAGATTTTGTCTCCCAAAGAGGTCGAAGAGCTGTTTGGCACCGTTATTTTTAAGGCATATCTGAATGACGATGATGCCGACTCTGTACAATGGGCAGTCCGTCCAGGCACCTGTGCCATGGGAGCTCCGGCTGTCTTTGGCAATGTTGACGGTCGCACAGAAGTTGCCGACATAGACCAGAGCGACCTGGCCATGCAGACATTTGCATTTGTCGGTGATATGACCGAGATGGAGCCAGGTCCATACTGTTTTGTCTACAATCCAGTTGAGGATGCAGGCGAATCAGACATCAGGTTGACAAGAGAGTTTATGCTCGTTGAGCCACCAGCAAATATGCCAACTGACAAAGATCAGTGCAAGAATGGTGGTTACAAAGAATACGGCTTCAAAAATCAGGGGCTTTGTATTCAGCATGTGATGAAACCAATGAGTGTTTAACAGTTGTAGAATTTGAGCAACGAAACAAGCGCTCCGATTGTGAGATCGGAGCGCTTTGCATGTCTTAGCAATCTATTTTTTCGGAAATTTTTTACTGTCTCAGCTATCCCTGTCAGCATAAAAGCAACCGCAATACCCAGGAAGAAATCCATAAAAAAGTTGAATACTCAGGGGCAATGGTTTTAAATTCATTCTTCCAGAAGTAACATTATTTTAGAGAACCCCTCTCGCAGCTCCCCAAGCAGCGGATTCTCCAGCCACACCTCATCCAAGATAGCAATCCTCTCCGTGTACTCCTGCACTTTCATTTGTTTGCCGCCCTTAAAAATCTTAAAGGCCGCATTGCCGCTCTCCTCCACATCCTCTATGAGTTCAGACAGGTTGTGAAGCATGTCTGCAGTCTTGAGAAGGAGCATGTCGTAATCCATCTCTATGAGATGCTCAGTGGCATGTTGCTTGCGGACCGCGCGCGGCAGGGTTTTGTCCTGCGTCACAGCAACGACAAGCTCCGCTATCCGCTCTCCGAACTTGTCGGCAAACATTTCTCGCGTTACAGAGCCGTATGGCTCACAGTCCTCTATGGTGTCGTGAAGGATGCCGGCGGCAATGAGATCATCGCTGTCTGAGACCCGGGCCAGGATGAGCGCCACGGCGAGCGGATGGGTGATGTAGGGGGTGTCTTTGCCTTTGCGTTTGACACCATGGTGGATATCCATGGCGAAAGCCATCGCAGATGTCAGTAAGCAATATGTGCGCATGTTATTACGATTCTTAGCAAGAGCAACTACTGCAGCCTAAATCCACGCTGGTTCAAAACTTCAACTATCTGCTTAAAAGTACTGTATGGCGGAAAAGTGCCGATTGTGCGGTTGCCGTTAACATCTCTGTAGATAATCATGCCATCCCAGATATTCTCACTTATGCCGTTGATTACCACTGGTTTGCACGATGCGTCATTGTAGATTTCAACAACAGTGTTATTCATTGCCGGCATCGTCAAGGATGACTGTGCCCACTAAGGATTCAGGGGGTATATTTCTTCTGCGTTCCGGATCCCTTTTTCGGCCTAACATAGATTCTGCTTTCTGGGCGGGGTAGTGGTATTGAGTGTATTATAGCGGATGCTAGAGTATTATTTGCTCCAAAAACTGCTTGCCTGCCTGTTCGGCTGTGCTGCAAAAACTGCACCGCCACAACGTCAATCCGGGTCTCTAGCTATCCTCTGGATGTGTGGGGATATTGAAGCAGATGTCAAGCCTATAATCTTGTATAATCCGTTATTGATAGAAAGGGCAATATGACAAAAGAAAATTTTGTTCAAGGACGGCTAAATTTTGATCAACCAGCTGCAAAACCCAAGTATGCTCCGGGTATCATTAAAAATGTAGAGGCTTACATGGAGGAGCATGGGATTGACGACTTCGCAGCTGCTTTTGCGGCTATGAAAGAGGAGGAAACATTGCCACCATATCAAGACCAAACCGGCACATAAAATTTAGAATTATTAAACTATTTCAATTCATCAAGAGCCAATGATACTCGGTACTTTCAGCCATGCTACCCCTCCCCTCCCAGCACCTCCCGCGCACTGACGCTGCTGTAGATAATTAGATCTTCCAGGTGATCTAGCTCCACCCACTCTGCCATTGCTGCATACTTTTTCTCCTGCGCATCAAAAAACTCAGTTGTTAGCTCCCCTCCTATAATGCTGCACTCAAAGTACAGATGGATGGAGTGGACAAAGGTGCCTTTGTAAGGCAACTTGAAGAACGAGTGGTTGGCGTGCATGATTTTGCCCGGTTTAATGTCCAGGCCGGTTTCTTCTTTTACCTCACGCACTATGGCTTCGTCTGTCGGCTCCCCCAGCTCTATTCCGCCGCCGGGAAAATCGTAGCCGTCCCAGCACTTGGAGAGCAGAATTTTGTTGTCTTTAATAATCACGCCGTACACAGCCGGCCGGAAGACCAGTTCGCTGGCTGGGACCTCATAATTGTTGCCCTCGATGTCGTGGCAGGTGACGGTGAAATCAATTTTTTTCATTGCTATCCCTTTATAGATCATATCATCTGCGCGATTGATGAAATAAGCATTGGCTACCCTATCCCACCCCTTACCAAACCCTTAATCATTTCCTAAACATCTCCTCTTTAATGGAGCCTGCAAAAGTGGCTTTCAGTCTGTGGTTTGACTATGTCTAGCCGGCGCCACCGGCGTCCCAGAACTGCCAGCGCCCCACTCCACACCCGGACTCCGCCTCAGCTCCATCATGCCTAAACTCACCATCAAGCAGCACATCCACAACTACGAAAAAATCACCCGTCTGCTCGATGATGGTTTTGCCATCGGGCCTTTCCGGTTTGGGCTGGATCCCATCATTGGTCTGCTGCCTGTAGTTGGCGACGCTTTGCCGACTATTTTTTCCGTTTACCTTTTTGCTATCGCTCTGCAAGCGGGCGCTACGCCGGGCACACTCCTCCGGATGGCGCTTAATATTCTCATCGATTGGCTTTTCGGCAGCATCCCGATTATCGGCGATATTTTTGACTTTTTCTTTAAGGCATCGTCCCGCAACCTGCGGCTGCTCAAAAAAACTGTCGACACCACTTAACCAATCATGAAACTATTGATTGCTTCCAACCGGCTGCCCGTGACCATTGCCCGTTCCGACGGGAGTTATCAAGTCACTCGCAGTGTCGGCGGATTAGCCACCAGCCTGGCCGACCTGGTAGCGGAGCGGCAAATGGCAACTGAGTGGCTGGGTTGGCCGGGTGAAGACATCCCCGCCCGTGATCGCAAGGGAGTCACCGAGCTACTCCGGGATCAACATGCTGGCATCCCGGTTTTTCTACCCGCCAAACTCATCAACAACTTTTATGATGGTTTTTGCAACAAAACCCTTTGGCCGCTTTTTCATTACTTTCCGTCGCGGTGCCTGTTTAAACAGACCTATTGGGAAGCCTACCGCGAGGCCAACCGACATTTTGCCGCCAAAATCATCGAGCGCTACCAGCCGGGGGACACTGTTTTTATCCAGGACTATCACCTGATGCTGGTGCCGGCCTTGGTGCGTGCCAAGCTGGCTGATGCCAAAATTGCTTTTTTTCTGCACATCCCCTTCCCGCACATGGAGGTTTTCCGCACTCTGCCCTCGGGGTGGCGGCTGGAAATTTTGCGTGGCTTGCTGGGGGCGGACTTGGTTGGTTTTCATACTGAGGAATATACCCAGTATTTTTTGCATAATGTTTTTTCTTTGCTTGGATTTGAAAACCATTTTGGGGTGATTAAGTACGAGGAGCGGTTGGTCAAAGCCCAGACTGCCCCGCTGGGGATAGATTTTGAGGAGTATTTCCGGGCGCATGAAGATAAGGCGGTAAAGCGTGAGCGGAAAGAACTCCGGCAGCAATTGGGCAAACAAAAGGTAATCTTGTCAATTGACCGCCTGGATTACACCAAGGGTATCACCAACCGGCTGGAAGGATACCGGTCTTTTTTGCGGCATCATCCGCAGCATCACGGCAAGGTGACGCTGCTGATGGTGACGGTGCCCTCGCGGACCAGCATCGGCGCCTATCAGACTATGAAGCGCAAGATCGAGGAGTTGGTCAGCGGCATTAACGGCGAGTTTGGGACGCTAGAATGGATTCCCATCCGCTACCAGTACAAGGCTTTTCATGGCGCCGAACTCAAGGCGCTGTATGGCGTGGCCGACGTCATGCTGGTGACGCCGCTGCGGGATGGCATGAATTTGGTAGCCAAAGAATACGTGGCCAGCCGTGAGCGCGGTGATGGCGTGCTGGTGCTGAGTGAGTTTGCCGGTGCCGGTCGGGAGTTGCGGGAGGCAATGTTTGTCAATCCTAATCTGCCGCTGGAAATTGGCGAGACCATTGCGGCATCGCTGGAGCTTACTGAAAAACAACAGTGGCTGCGGATGAAGCAAATGCAGCAGCGCCTCCGGGAGCGGACGGTGCGGGACTGGTTTGAACAAATCATCGCCAACGTTGTGGTTCACCGCGAGGTGCACCGTCCGGCCGTGGATCTGGGAGATGCACCAGAGGCGGTCGTTGGGCTGGTCGGCGCGTATCGGAAGGCCAAAAAACGGCTACTGCTCCTGGATTATGACGGCACGCTGGTACCTTTTGCCCCCACTCCGATGGATGCTACCCCAACAGCGGAGTCCCTGGAGCTGCTCAAGCAGCTGACAGCCGACCCCAACAACAATGTGGTGGTTATTAGCGGCCGGGACAAAAAAACCATGGAGGATTGGTTATCATTGCCCGGGGTAAATTTTATTGCCGAGCATGGGGCTTTTACCCGGCGCTATGGTGATGAATGGAGAGCTGCTCCCATGGACATTGACAGCTGGAAGCCATTTGTGGAGCCGATTATCGAGAAACACGCCAAGAAAATTGCCCGTTCCCTGATTGAGGAAAAGGAAGCTTCGGTGGCCTGGCACTTCCGGATGGCTGACAAACGCGAGGTAGCAGCGGTGCGGGCGGAACTGATGGACGAGTTGTTGCCGCTGGTGGCCAATTCCAATGTGCAAATTGTTTGGGGCGAGGAAGCGGTTGAAGTCAAAAATGCCGGGGTGACCAAAGGTTTTGCCATCCGCGAGCTGATTGATGATGGCGATTATGATTTTATCTTGGCTGCCGGCGATGATGTCACCGACGAGGATATGTTTGTGGCTTTGGACAGATCGGCTTACCGGATCAAAGTCGGCAACCAACCCAGCGAAGCAGATTACCGGGTGGCGGACAGTGAGGCGTTTACGCAATTGCTACAACGGTTGCTGCAGCGCTCATAGATGGGTTGGTGATACTATGGATGTATGAGGAAAAATGGTTTTAATTCGGGATTATTCAAGAGTGCGGTCTTTGGCGCCAATGACGGGATAATTACCACTTTTGCGGTGGTGGCTGGTGTGGCTGGCGCCGGCTTAGGAGCGGAGATAGTCCTCATACTCGGCATTGCCAACATGGTCGCCGACGGCATCAGCATGGCGGTGGGTGATTTTTTGGGAGAGCGTTCGGAAAAGAAATATGATCAGCAACGGCTCGGCGGGGCGATTCCCGGCGGGTTGTGGAAGACGGGCTTGGTGACTTTCCTGGCTTTTGTCGGCGCTGGTACTCTGCCGCTTCTACCCTATCTAGCTGAATATGTTGGCGTGCCCCTGCGAGCGGAAATGCGATTCACAACCTCGATCTTAGCTACAGCCGGGGCGTTATTTTTGGTCGGCAGCCTACGCAGCCTCCTCATCAAGGTGCCTTGGTGGAAAAACGGCCTGGAGATGTTGGCAATCGGCTCAGTGGCGGCCGCGGCTGCGTACGTACTCGGGTCGGTAATTGAGCGCGCCCTTTTGTAGTTCTGCCCGCTCCGGTTTATCTTCTTTTTGAAATTGTTTTTCGACCGCTAAGCGTGCTAGGTAATGATTCATCTCGCCCAGCACTTGCGGTCCGTTGAAAATCATGCCGGAAATCAGCTGGAAGAGCTCGGCACCCAGTTCCTGCTTTTGCTCAGCGTCAGGTGCTGAGAAAATGCCGCCGGTGCCGATGATCGTCAGCCGGTTGCCGAAATGGCGGTGAGCCAGCGCGATTAGTTGGTTGGAGCGCTCGTAGGTTGGTTTGCCGCTGAGGTTGCCTTTGGCTTTTTTCCAGAGCTTGCGCTCGCTGGGATCAACTGCCGGGTTGGTTTTATCTTTGGTCAGGTTGCCGATTACGACACCGGCAATTTGGTGGCGGTCAATGACCTTGAGCAACTCTAGAGTTTCTTTTTCACTTTGGTCGATGGGCATCTTCACATAAATGGGCCGCTTAACTTTCAGCGCATCCAGAGCCGTCAGCAGCGCCTCCAGGCGTTTAGGAGTGGTAAAAGGCTCGCCGCCGAAGGTATTGGGGCAGCTGATATTGAGTTCGTAGTAAGCATGTTTGAGACCGGATTTTTCAAATAACCGGAAGCAAGCTAGGATTTCGGTAATTTGCTCTTTGTCGCTCTCAAAGAGACGGTTGGTGCTGGCAATACTAATGCCGGTGGGGATTTTAAACTCCACCTTCTGCAAGTTCTTGATGATGGTTGGTGCGCCCAATGTCTTCAAGCCTTTGTTGACCAGCAGGCCGCGGGACTTTTTAAACCTGCCCAAGCGTGGTTTGGGGTTGCCCTCATATGGCCTGAGCGTGACGGTGCCAATGGTATGAAAACCAAAACCCACCGCCGGCAAAATCTGCGTCAGTTGGCCGTTGTAGTCAAAGCCGGCCGCCAACCCAAAAGGATTCGGAAAAGTAATGCCGTCAATTTTCCGGACCAGTAGGGGATGGTCAAAACCAAAAGCCGCGTGAATGAGCTTTTGCAGCAGTGGCACCTTACCCAGGAACTGACCGACGGCAGTGAAGCCATTGTGGACAGTCTCGGCGTCAAAAAGGAAAAGCAATGGTTTGAGCATACCTCGGTAGAGGTTGCCCATAATCCAGAAAGCAATGGCTTTGAGCACAAACGCCGAGTGTTTTTGGAATTTGGCTGTATACAGCAGTGTGACAAAAAACAGCGCAGATGAGGTGCCGGCAGAAATCAGGCAATACTTGCACCACTCGCCGATGGCCACTGCCATGACAAACACCAGGTACATTGAAAAGAGCGCGCCGATAGTGGTTAGGATTTGCAGCGCTTCGACGGTGGAAATAAAACGCACCGGGTTGAGCTCGCTTAGTTTCAAGGCGTTGGCAAATTTGCGGATTACCTGTGAGATCTCAATTTCCATGAAGTGAAGAATTGAGATCAGGAATACCGTGGTATAGAAAAAGACGCCAATTGCCGATAACGGCACTGGGCCGATTCGGGCCCAAGGGCTATCAAGCACTGCTCCGCAGTCAAAGCCGACTCCGCAAGGCGGAGTGATGCCCATAATGTATTTTTCATAGGTAATGTAGCCGGCATCAGCGATGCCAAGTATAGAAACAATCACTAATAGGAGGGAAAGCACTGTTTTCATACGGTGCTATTGTACTACGTTTTGCAGGATTAAGTAGGTGTTGACGTCCCCTTCCCGGCCGTCGGCGCGAAAGCGGTCTAGCAGGCTGAGATTGGGTAATTTGTCCAGGAGTTTTTGTTGCTCCTGCTCATCCAGGTGGTGGCAGTAGCGCAGAGCTCTTACCCCCTGATCCCAACTAAGAATAAAGTCGTTCTCCTCGAGCTGGTCGGGGTTGATGTCTGCTTCGGCTGGGGAGACTATTTTCTTTTGGAAGCGTTCATATTCCGGAAAATTCCAGATAGAAATGGCCATAATCCCGCCTGGTGATAATTGTTCTGCAAGCGTGAAAATTAATTTTTCACGCGTGAAAAAACCAGGAATATGGTGCAAAATGCCAAAGAGAGCCACAAAATCGAATTTTGCTTCTTTGTCGATAAAATACCCTGTCTCAAGTGCTTCCAGAACGTCTGTTTCCTGGAAGTGGACCTGTTCTGCTCCCAATTTTTCCTGAGCAATCTCTAAGAGTCGGCGATTCTGATCGGCACCGGTGTATTTAATCTTTTTATCAGTTAATTTTTCCTGCAAAAACTGCCCAAAACGGCCGTTGCCGCAGCCGACATCCAAGATCCGGATTGGCTCAGGTTTGAAATTATCGAATAATTGCAAAAGCTGCTCCCACCCCGGCCAGTAATGCCCCCGGCTGCGGTCAAAGTCCTCAGCCACACTTTCATAAAAAGAGCGATTGAGATTATTGAGTTGGCGGATAGTACTAATCTGCACCGGCGTAGGTTTTTCTTGAAATTTCAGTATAATAATGGCTCCATGAGCAAGTTTGATTATAACAACCATGTCGAGACGCTTGTGCCGCTGCTGAAAACAGTCGAGGGCTGGAGGAATAGCCACCCTGATAAGCTGGTGACGCTGGTGAAAAAATATCCCAAACCGGGCGGTGAAGTTTTCTCAAAAGAGGAGTTGGTTCGGGCGTATCGCAGTTTGGCTGGCAAACACGGCCTCAAGCCTTTTTCCGAGGAAGTGATTGCTCACATCCGCATGAAGCCGGTACGTACGGTGTCCGGTGTGGCGCCGGTGACGGTTTTAACCAAACCTTTCCCCTGTCCCGGCAAGTGCATTTTTTGTCCTAATGACATCCGCATGCCCAAGAGTTATCTGGCAGATGAGCCAGGTGCGCAGCGGGCTGAGCGCAATTGGTTTGATCCGTATCTGCAGACCTACACCAGGCTAGAGTCACTGCATGCCATCGGGCACAAAGTGGACAAAGTCGAGTTGATTATCCTGGGCGGCACCTGGTCCTACTATCCTGAGGCTTATCAGATTTGGTTTATCAAAGAATGTTTCCGGGCGTTGAATGATTTTGGTAAGCGGGACAGCCGGCCGGAGGTGCTGGCGCATTACCACAACATGCAGCGGCAGCTTGAAGAGATGCAAATGCACGCGCCCAGCAACGATCCGACCGAAAATGCCCGGCGCGCCGGCAAAAAACAAGTGCAGGGCGAGGTACTGGATAAAACTTACAACCAGGTGATTTCTGAACTGTATGTGGCACCGGAACGCTTGGGTGGCTTTGATCAGTACCAGGCAGCCACCTGGGAAGAGTTGGAAGCTGAACAAAAACGCAACGAAACCGCCACCTGCCGTAATGTCGGTTTGGTAATTGAGACCAGGCCGGATAATATTTCCCGGGCTGAAGTTGTCCGCATTCGGCGGCTGGGCTGCACCAAAGCCCAGATTGGAGTTCAGAGTCTGACCGACAGTGTGTTGGCAAAAAACAAGCGCGGCCACGATGTCGCTGCCACCCGGGCTGCTTTTGCATTGCTGAGGCTGGCGGGTTTTAAAATTCACGCGCATTGGATGGCCAACTTACATGGCTCTTCGGTGGAGAATGACATAGCTGACTATCAACAACTATTTGATGACGAGGATTTTCACCCTGATGAGTTGAAAATTTATCCCTGCTCGCTGATTGGCAGCGCTGAGTTAATGCAGTATTACCAGAAAGGTTTGTGGAAACCTTATACCCACGAAGAGTTGCTGCAGGTATTGAGTGCCTGCATTACCAACACACCCGAGTACTGTCGTTTGACCAGGATTGTTCGCGATATTCCGTCTACCGATATCGTTGAAGGCAACAAACTGACTAACTTCCGACAGATTGTAGAGCAGCATTTGAAAAAAGTCGGTCGACGGAGTCTGGATATCCGGGCACGAGAGATTCGTGGGAAAAAATTTGAGGAAAAAGAAGTGCGGCTTGAGACTGTTGAGTATCAAACTTCCATAAGCAGAGAGTTGTTTCTGCAGTACGTGGTTCCGGATCCTGATGATGAGAGCCGCAGCCGGTTGTTGGCTTTTCTGCGCCTGAGTTTGCCTAAGCAGAAAACTCTACTGCCAGAACTTGAGGGATCGGCTATGATCCGGGAAATCCACGTCTATGGTCGGGTGGCCGGCATTGGAGAAGTAACCAAAGGCAAGGCGCAGCACTTGGGTTTAGGGGCCAAACTAATTAAAAAGGCTGAAGAGATGAGTGCAACCAATGGCTACAAAAAACTGGCTGTAATTTCCGCTATCGGGACGCGGGAATACTATCGCAAGCATGGGTTTGAAGACGGAGAACTTTATCAGTTTATGACTCTGAGGGAATCTGAAAACGATCGATAGTGTAATCAATTTTGCGCTTGATGGCTTCAGCCACATCGATGTCGAGCTCAATAGCCAGCAAAATCAGCGAGCCGAGCACATCAGCAAACTCATCCTCGACATTTTCTTGAGTGAACTTCTGAATTTTGCTGTCCCGTTGCAGATTCATGCTGGTGAGGATTTCGTCAGAAAGCTCTCCCAGTTCTTCGGTGACTTTCATCATCCGGGCAAAAGTACGCTGGTTTTGATCCGCCAGCGGCCAGCGCTCATTAAGGAATGCGCTGATGGTCCGGTATTTTTTTACAAGTTCATCGATAGTCATAGGAGGTATTGTACCACCTATGGGAAGCTAAAGGCTAAATTTCGCTGAAGTGTTGCTGCCATTTTTGGATCCAGCCGGTGCCGATGCCGGGGATTTTGGCGAATTCTTGTGTGTGGTGGGGTTTGATTAATGCTAAATAACAGAGCGAAACATCGGTCAAAATTTCTGCCGGTTTCAGATGGTGTTGGGCAGCTAGCTCGGCCCGACGGTCGAAAAGCTGTTTGAGAAAGGTCTGTTCGGATTGGGAGGTGAGTGATAACAGTAGAGGATGTGGATTTTGCACTTCCTCTACCCTCTTTTTGCAATTGTCGCATTGGGTGCAACTGACGGCGGCTGTTTCGCCGAAATAGTCCATCAGAAAGGGAGACTTTTATCAATTAATTATAGGATAAAAATTATTATTTGTCAATAGTTATAGGACTAAAATTTTGCGATTTGATCTGGATCAGGATTACCAAAATAACTAGCTTAACACTAGCCTCCAAGAAAAACGCTTCAAGTGGGATATGTGCTGGATTGATTATTCAGGAAAGTATACAGATCTACTTCTTCAGATATCTCTTTCCCTTCAACTTCTTGGGGAGATAGCTCTTGCCCTGGGGATACATTTCATAACCTATTCCGTATTCAAGCTCTTTCATCAGATCGGTCGGCGCGTTTCTAATCTCCAGCGGAATCTGCACATTGCCGAACTTTTTT
This sequence comes from Patescibacteria group bacterium UBA1370, assembly GCA_002306315.1. Classification (GTDB taxonomy): domain Bacteria; phylum Patescibacteriota; class Microgenomatia; order UBA1400; family PJMF01; genus UBA1370. The sequence continues at coordinate 18,244 of DBRK01000015.1, forward strand.
ACATCAGCCAAAGCTGCAAAGTAGGCATCATATGCTGATCTGTCTTTCTGGCATTTGCACAGATAAGCCACGCCGTGTGCCAGATTAATTTGCGCCTCTGGGTAGCCGATTTTGGTAACCGCCTCAAAGACAGCATTGGCCACCACCAAGGCAGTTGGCGCTGCCAAGCCAATATCTTCCGAAGCAAAAATCACCATGCGCCGGGCAATAAACTTGGGATCCTCGCCGGCCTCCACCATTCGGGCCAGATAATAGAGTGCTGCGTCAGTGTCGCTGGCCCGCATTGACTTGATAAAAGCGCTGATAGTGTCGTAGTGCTCCTCGCCTTTCCTATCGTAATTCAGGTGTGACGATTGTAGGGTGTTTTTGAGATTTTCTAGGTCGAGATTGTTGTATAGCTCAAAAGTATTTTCCAGCAGGTTGAGAAGCTTGCGGGCATCGCCGTTGGCATAACTTACCAGCCAGTCCCGGGCTTTTGCCATGATTTTAAGTTTAGTGCCAGTGGTCTTGCTCAGATATTTGACAGCCTGAGCGATTACTTTTTTCAGATCATCTTCAGCAAGCTGTTTTAGGACAAAAACCTTGCTCCTGGACAACAACGCTGAATTCACCTCAAAACTGGGGTTTTCGGTGGTGGCGCCAATCAAGACTATGTCGCCATTTTCGACATACGGCAGCAGATAATCCTGCTGAGCTTTGTTAAACCGGTGAATCTCATCCAAAAACAAAATCGGCGCCCGGTAGTTGCCCATGAGTGTTTTCTGCTCCCGGGCACTGTCGATAATCTTCTTGATGTCTGCTTTGCCGGCAGAAACAGCCGACAGTTCATGAAATTCCCGCTGCTGGGCTTCGGCAATGATCCGCGCCAGCGTGGTTTTACCCACACCCGGCGGACCCCAAAAAATCATCGAGAAAATATGCTCTTTTTCCAGAGCAATCCGTAGCGGTTTATTCGGCCCGACCAGGTGTTCCTGACCGATGAAATTTTCCAGTGAAGTCGGCCGGATTTGCGTGGCTAGCAGTGACATAATCCTACTTTAACAGGGAAATTTGTTTTGGGAAAGATTTGGTTGCTGACGCGGGAAGACTATTTTTCCTGACTAGCCAACACTGCGTAAAACTGATTTTTCACCTTTTCCGTCACTACCAGCTCCACCAGTCCCTGGTTCGGCTGGCCGAAATAGACCACCGACTCCAAAGGCAAAGTCAGCACCAGCGCCACCGTGGCCAAATCCTCTTCACCTTCCACCAGAAGGTGCCGATAGCCATCACGATTCCAGTTTTGCAGTACTTTAACCAGTTCTGTGGATATCTCGCCGGCGGTATTTGCAACTGTCCGGTCAACCTGCAACCTTTCTATTAGCGGTGAAACATATTCTGCTCGCAAAGATTTCTTATCAAAGACTGCCAAATCATAATCCCATTTAAATGATAAAAATTTTTCTAGAGTGGTGTCACCGACCACGCATACCCGATCAGAACGGACGGTTGGCGCCTTAACCAGCTTTCCCTGTAGACGGCTAAAGAAATCTCGCTGGGCTTTGGTCAGCGTGAGGCCGTCTCCGGCAATCCCGGCGTAATAAACCCCAGTGCGGCTGATTACTCCGGCGCGGATGTTGGAGGAGCTGATTGTCTGTCCCCGCTCATCTTTTTGCATCGAATAAACATAAACGGGCAGCGGTTTCAGACTCATGCCCTCGCGAATCTCATTGATTTTATCCGCACCTTTTTCCGTTTCCTCCGTAACAACTATCGCCTCAATTCTGGTGTCAGGTTCTATCGTCGGGCCGTATGGATTTGTCAATTCAATAATCTCAAAGGCGATATGATTGTCTTGGCAGAAACGCTTCACTTCTTTTACCCGCACATGCCATTCTTGAATCAATTCCGGATAATCCTTGTGACGCGATAACTCCTCCAGGGCCACGCCGATAATCAGGTAATCCGCCACCTGGGCGGCATACTTGAGAAAGCCCTTGTGCCCGTCATGAAGCCGGTCAAAAGTACCTCCAAGCCCGGCAATTGTGAATTTGGTACGCATGTAGTTATTGTACTTGAGGGTTCCCAATTAAACTAGATGTCAGCAGGGTTAAACTCCACCGGTGTTTGTTCATCAAGAGCACCTTCTCACGTTCCACCAAAAAGCCCTCCGCTATTGCGGAGGGCTGTCTTCATAAGTCCGCCCATCTGAGCAGACTTCTTGATTTGTGAAAGCTTACCGGGATTTGCGGTTAGCTAACAATCTGTTCCTCTACCTCATTCTGTATCTGGTCGGCCTTCTCCTGCATGGTGTGTTTAACCTCAGTGACATAATCCTTGGTCTTGTCTTTGAGCTTCATGGACTTGTCTTTCATCTGGTTTATCCGCCTCTTGATATCCCGTTTTCTGCGGTCATCGCTCAGGACCCAGACTGCCAGTGCTCCTGCGGCTAGCGCGGTCAAACCAAAAAGACTGCCTTTCATCTTGTCGCTGTTCATTCTCATATCATCTGCCATAGATGAATCACCTCCTTTGTACTAGTTGCTACTGCGTACAGTTGATCAATTCTCTGTACAATTAAGGAGAATTTTCCAACAAAAAAGTGTAGGGTTAACCAGAAGGGAATTAGAGTTATGTAAGAGGGTGCGGGAAAGTTGTCGGGGAGACAGGACTCGAACCTGCGGCCTCACGCTCCCAAAGCGTGCACTCTAGCCATCTGAGCTACTCCCCGTTATCTGCAACTCAGCCAAATAATTTTCTTCAACCGGTAGTATACCGCTTTTTGCCAAGTTTTTCTGCACTTATCGATTTTTATTGACAAAAAATGTACTATAAATATTAGTGCTGCCGGCAATTTGAGCCCTGATTTTCAGCCCAAAACAAATATTATGATCACAAAAAAAATTGCCTTTTCCCACCTCGTTAAATATGTAGTAGGCGGCTTGATCCTGGTGACAGCCCTCATTCTTAGTCTGGAGATTTTTATTTATCCCGGTGTGGTCGCGGCAAAAATGCACCTCTCTACACTTATACCAATTGTCATCGCCTTGCTGGTTGCTGGTTTGTTTAGGTTATTCCGGCTTTATCGTTTGCCCGACAAGGTGGTGTTGGCACTAGTAATACTTGCCTCTGCCACGAACTTGACGTACTTCGTCATGCTTTTTGGCAACCGGGTTCTCTACCCTACTTTCTCACTGCATTTGTTTCATATTCACCCACATGGTTTGGTAGGTTTGGCTTCATTTCTTTTTATCCTATCTTGTATGTCACTGACCAAAGATTTTCTTCGCCGTCATTCTCGGCTGCTATTGTTTTTGCTGCCATTTTGGATGTTTTTCTTTGTGTTTTTGCTCAGCAGAGTTTCCTACAGAACCTTCTGGTATCTGGAGCGCGAGGATTCGTTGACCGAATGGCTGACTTTTTTCTGTTATATTTTGTGTACCATTTTTTCATTGCAAATCGCTCGTTTGTCTAGTAAAAGCAAGGAGTTGTCAAAAGGCGCCAGGGTTTTTGTAGGCAGCGCGTTTCTCATGGCTGCCGTCATATTTATCGCTATTGCCGGAGAGGAAATTTCTTGGGGACAGAGGTTATTTGGTTTTGAAACGCCCGAAAGCATCAAGGCCAGCAATACGCAATACGAATTTAATCTTCATAATCAAAAAAGCATTTTCAGATATGTCTACATGGGATATGGAGCGGTGGCGGTTTATAGCGCTGTTACTTGGTTGTTAGTCAGGTTAATCAAAAAAATAATCCCAAAATCCTGGCAACCTATGACCAGATTTTTTGCTCCGCCATGGATGTTGATTGGCTTTTTCTTGCCAATGATTCCTTACGTGTACGTCAGAAAAGTCTATGGCGATTATTGGCTTGATCACTGGGAAGAATTTGTCGAGCTGTTGTTGGCAATGGGAATCGCTATTTTTTTACTTCGGAACAAAAATTTCCTGAAATCGGCAGCGAAAGCAGAAAAATAAATCTGTGCCGAAGGTGGGACTCGAACCCACACAACCTTGCGGTCAAGAGATTTTAAGTCTCTCGCGTCTACCGATTCCGCCACTTCGGCCTGGGCTTTTATTATATCACCAGTAGTACGCAACAGTGCCCAGGCATAGTGAAGCAAGACATTTGCTAACTAGACCCAGTAAAGGTAAAATAGAGATCTCTGGCGGGCGTAGTTCACCGGTAGAATATCTCCCTTCCAAGGAGAAGAAGAGGGTTCGATTCCCTTCGCCCGCTCAAATGTTGAGCACACAATACGTATTTCACAGTTATTCACTATAGTTTCACAAAATCTCAAGCTGCTTCTTGATTATTCTCCTAGTAAATAGGTTATTATAATTGTGATGAGAGTTACAAAGCATGTTCTAACAGTTGGTTTTATGCTGGTGACAGCCTGTATATTTAATCCAGCGTATGCATCGGAAAATTTCAACCTCAGATCCCTGTCTAATTATGTGGTCGATTTAGCCAGGATGTCCGCAGAATTGCCTAAAGATCACGGTTATCAAGAAATAATTGAATTGCGTACAACCACCAGCAAGACGTTTCAAAACTCAGAAAACCCTCAAAAACATAGATTTGAAGGCGGGCAAGCCCCGATTCATTTCAAGAATCCTGACAGCGGCTTATATGAGGAAGTGGATTTTCAACCGAAAAAAATATCCTCAACAGATTTTGAAGGCTGGGAAGTCTTAAGAAATGGCTGGCATCTGAGATTAGGAAAAGATATTCAAAGAAATGAGGATGGCTGGGTTGGTTTTGGCGGATTATACGGGGAAAACTGGTTTAAATACCGACTCTCGGGTATAGGTTGGTATGATCAAAATGAGGCACAGTGGCAAGATTTACTCGGTCCACCTGAATTTAATAGAAACGATTTGCACTTCCAAACAAGAGATAGATATATTTCC
>DBRK01000023.1 GCA_002306315.1 Patescibacteria group bacterium UBA1370
CAGCTATTACGGCATTCTGCTTGACGAAAGCCTGCTTTCTGAGTTGTTTGCGTTGATAGATGAAAATGCGCAGTCTCAAGCTATGCAGACCATAGCAGCTGTTCTCGATTATCAGGTCTTGAACGCCGCGCTGGCACTCTTGCCCGAGCAAAAAGATCAGCTCGAGTATTTGGAAATTATCAGAGAAGAATATTCGTCGGCACACCCTCTGCAGTGGCTAACACTTAAAAACAGTTCATCGGAAGTTTTGCTGGCTGAAACGGTTGAGCGAACATTGCTCAGCCTGATTAGTCTCCTGAAAAAATAAGCCTTCAGGGACTTTACAGTACCGAACATAGTTTGTAGAGTACAGATACGATGATTACCATCAACCTATCAGTTGGTTCCCGTTATCCCGTGAATCGAAAAAAGCTACGCCTAGCTGCGGAGTCATTTCTGCGATCTCATCAAATAGATCATGCTCAAGTAGATATTTCCGTCGTGGGCACCAGGAAAATTAAAGAGCTCAACGAGTCAAAACTTAGACATCAAGGCGCCACCGATGTGCTTTCTTTTCCTCAGCATCACAAAAATGAACTGCATGATTTTCCTCTTCCGGAAGGCATTCCTCCTCATCTCGGAGACATAGTAATCAGCTTTCCTGAGGCAGTCAGCACTGCCAAACGCTACGGCAAGATGGTCGATGACCAATTATGCTTTTACCTAGAACATGGACTCTTGCACCTATTAGGTTACCATCATGAATAATCATGGCCTGGAATAGAAAATATCGTCCCTCCAGCATCTCCGGTCTTCACCTGGTTGAAGTGCGCAATCAGCTTGAGACACTCATTTTGCAAGGCAGCATCCCTCAAGCATTGCTTTTTGCTGGTCCTAAGGGCACTGGCAAGACCTCGGCCGCAAGAATTCTTGGGGCCTTACTTAATGACCCCGAAAATCTAGAACCGGTAAAATCCATCTTTTTCTCCAAAAAGAAAACAAAGAAAGGCTCATCTCTCCAGGATATAAAAACAATTACTCCTCTGGCAGAAAAAATATTGTCCGGTGATTCCTATGTAGTTCAAGAAATGGACGCTGCCAGCAATCGGGGCATTGATGATATCAGAGCACTCAAAGAACGGATAATGCTGCCCCCGCAAGAGGGTGTCATTACCGTTTATATCCTAGATGAAGCGCACATGTTAACTACAGAGGCATTTAACGCCTTGCTTAAGCTGCTTGAAGAGCCCCCTGAGCATGTGCTTTTTGTATTGGCGACAACCGCATTGCACAAAATACCGGCAACGATCTCTTCCCGCTGCCATGTGGTACAGTTTAGACAAGCAACCAACGAGGAGATTCTGGCAGCATTGAAATCGATCTTAGAAAAAGAAAAAATTGCTTATGACACAGAAGCCCTAGGAGAAATCGCTCATCAAGCCGACGGCAGTTTTCGTGATGCCATAAAACTCCTGGAGTTGGCCGCCAGCACCGGCAAGGTAACTCTGGAATCAGTTGAGAAATTTTCCGGCATTCAAATCATACACGACGTTGAAGAACTCATCACGGCTGTTATTGCCAAGGACTCCCCTGCAGTTTCTGCTATTTTCTCCAGACTCAGACAAAGAAACGTTGACTCTAAACACTTTCACCGGCAGGTGGCTGCCTATTTGCACCAGCAGTTGCTTAAATCATTTCAGCTCGTCGAAGGCAAACCTACCTTTAAAGAAACGGCTGCCCGCTTCCTTTTATCAGAAATCTCGTCGCTTGATTTATCGTTACCTTCTCCATTGCCGCATTTACCATTGGAATTAAAGTTCCTGGAAATCATTGAACGCGCTAAAAAAAATGGTCCTAATAAAGGTGGCGTGGAGAAATCGCACAACAACTCTCCAAAAAAGTCCAATAATAATGCCAACTTTTCCAACAAAGCCAAGGTGATAGCTGAAGATATGGGGGTCACCTCCTTAAAATCATCAAGGAAATTTCCGCCGATTGATCAAGGGGAACCTGATACCCTCAGACAGCCAACGCATCATAGACCAGGCGATGGCAAAGCTCTGATTAACAACTGGGAACATTTCATTGATCTAGTTAATCAAGAAAATTCGACTTTTGCTGCCTTGCTCAGATCCGCTGAACCGGTCTCTGGAGATACTGGCGAAATAAAACTCCGGGTTTATTACAAATTCCACGCCGAACAACTAGCGCACTCCCGCTTTATGGAATTAGCTGCCCGCCATATGGAAACGCTTTGCAACGGGCAAGTAGCGATTGATATCATACTTACCGAACCAAGAACTGACAAAGTTCAAAATGCTCCAGACTCGTCGGGGCTGAATGAGGATTTGGCTCAAGTAGCTAGCGAGACCTTGATGTAGTACAATTGGTAGTACGTACCTTGTGTGTTTGTCTATTAAAGAAAGGAAATATGGCTAACCCCTTTAAGGCTCTAGGAGACCTCAATCAACTACGAAAGCAAGCCAAGCAAATGCAAGATGAGCTGGCAGCTGAAGAAATTCGTGTGGAACGCGATGATGTCGTTGTTATCATCTCTGGAGACCAAAAGATTAAACACTTTTCTGTTCAGGGCGTCACCAGCAACGAAGCAGTTGATGTGTTAAATGAAGCAATCAAAAAATCCCAAGAGCTTGCCGCCAAGAAACTGCAGAGCATGACCGGTGGTCTGGGCGGTTTACTTCAGGGAAGCTAAATTCTCATGGAGCTTGTCTTTGCCAGCTCTAACCAGGGCAAAATAAATGAATTGCGTCAGATAATTGCTGATCTTTCCGATTCTATTTCTCTCTTAACAATCGGGGACGGGGTTCCGGAAATTCCTGTTAAAGAATCAGGTGCTGATTTTACTGAGAATGCCATACTAAAAGCCAAGGCATATGCAAGGGTTACAGGTAAACCCACCGTTGCCGATGATTCAGGTTTAGAAGTATTAGCTCTTAATGGTGCCCCAGGTGTTAATAGCAATCGCTGGTATCCCGGCAGTGATGGTGATCGCAACCGAGCCTTGCTAGATAAATTAACCGATAAAAGTGATCGCATGGCTCAATTTGTGACTGCGGTCGCTTATCTTCCAGATTCCGAGGCGGAACCGCAGATATTCATTGGTTCTGTGTCTGGCAAGATCACAGATGAACCAAGGGGATCGGCCGGCTTCGGGTATGATCCGATCTTCATCCCTGATGGTTACGCCAAAACCTTTGCGGAACTAGGGTTAGCAGAAAAAAATAAGATTTCCCACCGAGCCAAAGCATTTAAAAAATTTGCAGACTATTTAGCTAATCAATATGAAAAACAATAATTACCAACCACCGAAAAAAATATTGGCAAAATATGCTGATGTACTTGTGAATTTTGCTTTAAACTCTGGCAAAGGCATAAAAGAAGGCGATGTGGTCGAATGCACTGTTCCGGATGTAGCCAAACCCTTAGCCCTGGAACTGCAAAATGCCATCCTCCGAGCCGGCGGGCACCCAAGAATCCGTTTGATACCAACCATGTTTACCAGAGATTATTTTGAAATAGCTACCGATGAGCAGCTCACTTATTTCCCTGAAAATTATCTTCGCAGCAAAGCAGAACTCCTTGATCACACCATCGGTATTATTGCGGAAGTAGATCCAGAAGAATTAAAAGGCATTGATCCGCATAGAATCATGCTCCAACGCAATTCCCAATATCCATATCGGGATTGGCTTTTTGAAAAAGAACGTAAAGGCAAGTTTACCTGGACGGCTGCCCTCTGGGGCACCACCGGCAAGGCCAAGGTGGTTGGCTTGAGTTTGGAAGAATACTGGAACCAGATAGTCAAAGCCTGCTTTCTTGACCAAGATGATCCGATTGCAACCTGGAAAAAACTGGTTGCTGATCAAAAGATTATCCGGGACAAACTAGATGAGCTGGCCATTAGGGAAGTAAAAGTTGAAGGCCCAGACGTTGATCTAACTTTGCAAATTGGCGAAAATCGAGCTTGGAAGACGGGTTATGGCAGCAACATTCCCAGTTTTGAGCATTTCACCTCTCCAGATTGGCGAGGCACAACCGGCTGGATAAGGTTTGATCAACCACTGTATAGATTCGGTTATATTCTCAAAGATATAGAGCTCGAGTTCAAGCAAGGGCGTGTAATCAAAGCCAAAGCCAGTAAGGGCGGTAAAGTACTGGAGAGTATGCTCAAGTCAGAAAACGCTGATAGAGTCGGCGAGTTTTCTCTCACTGACAAGCGTTTCTCCAGGATTACTCACGTAATGGCAGAAACCTTGTTTGATGAAAACATTGGTGGACCTCATGGCAACACTCATATAGCCCTAGGCATGGCATATAAGGATTGTTTCAAAGGTGATGCTTCAAAAGTCTCTGACCGAGAGTGGGAAGAAATGGGTTATAACAACTCACCAGTTCATACCGACATCATCAGCACTACTGAAAGAGTCGTTACGGCTACAGCGGGGGATGGAGGCAAGATTGTCATCTACAAAGAGGGTTCATTTACACTTTAATAGTGAATTTAAGCTGTTTAGGCCAACTTGATTTCCGGCATCAGGTAAACATCCTGAACCGCCCTGAGGATTTTTAATCCATCTTTCCATTCTTTTTTGAATAATTTGCGGCCAATCATCAGTCCCGATCCGCCGGCACGCTTATTAATGACCGCAGCTTTGATCGCCACCTTCAGATCATCCTCGCCGCTGCTCTCGCCTCCTGAATTAACTAAGGCAATCCTACCGTTATAGCAATGGGCGAGTTGAAACCGAACCATGTCAATTGGATTGCCGGTCAAGAGAGCCTGATACATGTCGGGATCAGATTTGCCCAGTTTTAAATCTTTAAATGCGAATAAATACTTAGGGAACTTTTGTTTAATTATGTCAGCACCCATAGTAACCCCAATGTGACAGGCTTGGGCAGTGACATCTACTGCTTGGCTGTAATCCTTTCCATCATGCTTGTATTCAGGATTCCTTGGATAACACCAGAGGACAGTGAATAAACCCAAGCGATGCGCCTCCTCAAAAGCGGCGGCAACTTCTTCTATCTGACGATGAGACTGTTTTGAACCGAAATAAACAGTAGCCCCAACCCCTGCCGCTCCCAGATCATGGGCGCGCTGGACCGATGAAAATGGCACTTGGTCAATTTGCGACGGCTTGGTCAAGTGTTCGCTATGATTAAGCTTGACGATGAAGGGGATTTTTCTGGCATATTTCTCTGAAACCATTCCCAATACCCCAGCGCTGCTGGTAACAGCGCTGCAGCCTCCCTCGACAGCGAACTGGACAATTTTTTCCGGGTCAAAGAATTGCGGGTTCTTATAAAAAGAAAATGCTGCCGAGTGCTCCAATCCCTGATCTAGCGGAAATATTGACAAATAACCGCTCTTTCCAAGTCTGCCGTGGCTATAGAGGCGCCTAAGGTTTTTCCTTACTAATGGCGACCTATCCGATCCCGCCAGTTCACTTCCTCTAGGAAGTTTAAAATGGAGGGATAGAGATTTCAGGGGAATTTTTTCGGCCTGGTGGTGCAAGAGCTTTTCAGCTTCTGAGCCAAGCAGTTCCACTACCTCCTGATAAGTCATATATCTTCTTTCAGAGATGAAAATGTTGTACTATGTACACTGTAACAGATTTTCACCCTTTTAGAAAACATCTACATGAGTCTGCAAGTTTCACCAAAACACCCGGTAGCTTACTTTTGTGCGGAATACGGCTTAGAGGCCAATCTTCCCTGGTATGCCGGTGGTTTGGGAGTGTTGGCTGGCGATACTGTTAAACAAGCCTCTGATTCGGCATTGCCTTTCATTGGCATCGGCCTCCTCTATCGTGGTGACAAAATGGTTCAGGAAATCTCACCAGAGGGTGAACAGTCTGAAAAGGATTTTGTCTACGACCCGGTCGCTGCTGGACTGGAGCATGTTTATCTTCAAGATGAACCGCTGTTTGTTAAAGTTCATTTAACGGTTCGCGATGTTTGGCTGCGTTGTTGGAAAAAAACCTTTGCAAATGGCGTGGTTCTCTATCTCTTGGATGCCGATACAGACCAAAACGAACCGGAGGAACGCGACTTAACCCGAAAACTATATTTCGGCTCTGATGAAGAACAACTCCAACAACAACTTCTCTTGGGAATAGGTGGAGTTAAGCTAATTAAGAAGCTAGGTATCACTCCCGCCGTCTACCATATAAATGAAGGTAAGCCAGCTTTTCTGCATTGGCAATTGATCAGGTCATTGATGGATACTCACAAAATTGATTACACAGCTGCCAGGCAGCTTGCGGTCAATTGCACCGTTTACACCAACCATACATTGGTGCCTGCGGGCAACAAGTTCTATCCTGCTGACTTGGTTAAACAGTATGCAGATTATTACGCATCCAAGATGAATATCTCTGTTGACCGGCTGTTGATGCCCGGACTGGATGAAGCTGGCAGCACCTTCTCCGTAACCGATTTTGCCTTGAATAGCTCTCGCAAAGCAAATGGGGTGAGTGAGTATCACTCCCGCCTTTCTCAGGAAAACTGGCCATCTTATCACTGGGTGAATGTCACCAATGGGGTGCATCTTCCCACATGGCAAGACTCGGAAATGCCCAAGTTTGTGGCTATGCCTGATTCTTTGTGGCACCGGCATCAGGAACTAAAGGCTAAGACTGAAGAATTTGTTCGTTCACGCACTGGCTACGGCTACGACTCGCGTCAGCTGGTTATCGGTTGGGCAAGGCGGCTGGCAGGATACAAGCAGCTGCACATTATTTTTTCTGATTTGGCACGACTTAAGAGCATACTTCATCACGCAGAAAAGCCAGTTAAACTGCTCATATCCGGCAAAGCACATCAAGGAGACACCGCCGGGAAAGAACTGCTCCAGAAGGTGATTGGCTATCTGCAAAATGACCTGGCCGGCCAAGCCTTGTATATTCCCAACTACGACATTGAGATCGCCAAGCATATGACTAGCGGTGTTGATGTCTGGCTGAACACACCAGAATTAGGCAAGGAGGCTTGCGGCACCTCAGGGATGAAAGCTATTGCTAACGGGGTTCTCCAATTAAGCGTGCCTGACGGTTGGCTAGCTGAAGTTGACTACACAGCTTTCGGTTGGAAGCTTGATCATGAAAATACGGATGAGAGTATTTATTACTTACTAGAGAATGAGGTGGTGCCGCTATTTTATCAACGCGATAACGATGGCTTGCCGGCTGAATGGATAAAGAAAATGGTTGCCGCCATCCATAAATCGCAGCATTTCTGTACCAAGAGGATGCTTGAAGAATATAAAAATCTTTTATATAGTGCATAACTTATGGCAGCAGCTAAATATAAAAAATTTTACGAACTGATGACCGAGGAGAACAGCTCTCTTTTTGACCGTTTTCAGGTAATTCATGATGGTTATAAAGCTGATAGAAAAAACTGGTCGAAGGATTTTCATCTAGTAGGCCAGGAAGTTGTTGATATCATGAGAAGTTGGGAAAGGCGTTTGTGCGCTGGTATGGAACGCGGCCAGAATGCTGTTTATTCTCAGAAACTAGCCGAGAAGTTCTGGAACGAAATAAAAAAACGATATAGCCATATTGAACTTGTTGGCATCAAGTCCAATTTTGATTAGGATAATTTCCGCTATTTACCATAATTTAGTAGGTGCTACACTTGCATAGCTGTTAGCTGCATATTTTTCTGCACCTACTATGACAAATTATCAGGAATCTATTTGCTATGCCAATCGTGAATTGGAAGATCCAGCTGTATATACTGGCTGGGACGAGATATTAGTTGATACTGCTCGGGTTATTGCCAGCGAACTTGGTTCTGATATAGAAATTTCTCTAGCAGAGTTTAATATTACCCAAGTATCAGGTTATGACACCTATCGGCGTTATCCCTGTATAACTCCTATTATGGAAGAGGTCGGGCTGACCAACATCTCAGCCAGTGATACTTGGAGAAATATTAACTTCAAGTCACTGGCTTATAAGATTGGGTTTGGTACTGGTTATTTTCTAATCTTTCCAGAACAAGAGCGCCATAACCTCCGCACTAGCCGTATTGGTTCATCAGGCTTTCCATACAAAATTACCATACACCTATATTTTGAGGGTAAAGAACGCAAAGCTTACGAGATTGTACTCTGGGACTTTGTTGAAAATGGTCAAGGGCTCAAGGTTGCAAAGGCTGCCAGAGAAGCTATAGCTCAAGGAGCCAAAGACTTAACTTTGAAGCTGCCTGGTTTAATCAACTCTTTGATCCCGGGTAAGGATTC
>DBRK01000016.1 GCA_002306315.1 Patescibacteria group bacterium UBA1370
CATGGCATCCACGAGCGTGGTTTTACCATGGTCAACGTGGGCAATTATGGCGATGTTGCGTATTTTTTGTTGAATTTCTGTAGTCATGGCAGCCTTTTTTTCGCAAAGGGTGATTGTATACCTCAACAGGCTCATTTACAAGGCAAAAGCCCTTACTTATGAAGTCCGCCGCCACAATTTTTTGGAAAGTGAAACTTGATTATTTTTTATCAGCGAGTTACAGACACCCGCCAGCGATCCTAACATCACCGCTGCATCCGACACTACCTGCAACACCGGCAGCCAGTACCAGCCCCTCTCGACATAACGGTAATTCTTGGCGACTGCCCAAAGAAGATAAATGAATAAAAGAGTTAGCGCCAAAATCAGGTTGGGAAGAAAAATCAAAATCACTGCCGTTAATAAATATCTCACAAAGATTAAAATTGCTTTGGGGCGGATGATTCCTGCAAAAACATCACCCCGGGCAAACCGGTAAATCATCTGCCAAAACTGTTTCAGGTTTGTACGTGGCAGCCAGTCAACCACAGCCTCTCTAGCAAAAACTATCATTGTTCCCGACTTCCTTAACCGGCGAGCGAATTCAAAATCCTCATTGTCACTCATTTTTTCATCGAAACCGCCAACTTTTTTCCAGATATTCTTGGTCAGGAGCATCGACCGGGTGGCAGGCAAAAAGTTGTCAGCATCTATCCTATCTGGCATAACCAACGTATAAGGAATCACTGCTTCTGCAATAGGGGACTCTGCTTTGCCTTGATAATAACCTGCTACCACATCTGCTTTCTGCAATATATGAGCAGCCAGCAAGTGCTCCAACCAGTCCCGATGCGGAACACAACCGGCATCGGTAATGGCAATGATCTCATTGGCAGCAGCCTTGATGCCGGTGTTGCGACCGACACTGCGATTGCCAGGTTTCTCAAGGATTATTAAAGCTGGAAAGTCTTTGCTTAAGCGGTGTAACTCCTCCAGCGTCCCGTCACTGGACCCACCGTCGACAATAATCAGCTCATGTGGTGGAATCGTTTGGCGGCGCAGCGCCATGACGAGCTTGGCCACAGTGCCTACTTCGTTGAGGACGGTGACCACCACCGAGGTTTGGGGGGGGTTAATTTGAAGAGATTTTTTCATACATGTCAGCTACTTTTTCCCAAGTTTGGGAGCGGGCAAAATGCCGGGATTTTTCTGCTAATGCCATCATTTTCTGATGATTATCTGTCACATCAATTATTTTTTCAGCCAAAGATTCGCTGTTTCCTGCCAAAAAAATTGCGAATGCTCCTGGATAGGAACGTAAATATGCTTCCTTGAGACTGTTTTGATAAACTGCCGCCACTACTTTTCCTAATGCCTGCGCTTCCATCATCGAAAGATAAGAAGAAGAAAATACTATATCTGCTTTGATCAGAAACGGAATGGGATTGCGGACCGAACCGAGAATCCTGCCATACTCCCGGCATGTTTCCATCAATGGTCCTTCACCTATCCAGGTAATGGCAAATTTAATACCTTTTTTTCTGAGAATACTCAAAACCCGGCAATACTCATTGACCCCGTTATCCTCTGCCAATCTGCCAAAAAATACCAACTGTAATTTTTGGTTCTTTTGACGTCTCAGCTCACCCACCCGAAGAAACTCCTTTCTAACACCTCCATATGTAACCGCATCAGGTTTATCCCAATAAAAATCCCTAATCCAAGTGCCGACATGCACCGTCCTTCCCGACTTTTGGGCATAGATCCACCGCTGTAACTTTGCGGTAATTCTGACTGGAAAGTTTGTCTCCCAACCGTGGAAAGTGGTAATGATTTCCCCACTGAGAAGAAAGAACACGGGCAACAACCACCAAAAAACATCGTGCACCTGTATTCTTGCAGCGCCCGCCAATAAATTTCGGTATCTCCACATCCACCTCCAAATCGGCAGTTTTTTGCCCACAAACTGCTGGGGAATCCGGATAATTTTGATGCCGCCAATCGTTTCCTGCAGCGGCAAATCAGCCTGATGCTGTTCAGTAATCACGGTAACCGCAAAACCTCGTTTTACTTGAATTTTGGCAATCTCACGGACATGAGTTTCCACACCGCCAACATGCGGACTAAACAAGCGCGCCAAATGAATAATTTGCTTTGCCATAATCAAGGAAAATGCAAGCTTGGGCTGTTATCCTCCTCAGGTAATTGTACTCTACAGAATCCTGAAGATGAAGAAAGCACTGCTGGCTACAGTTGTTTCACTACTGCTTTCAGTACAACCCGCGCGGGCTGAAATAATCTTTTATGATAACTTCTCTCAAGGACTGGAAAAATGGCAAACCTTGCCGAGCAATACCTCCAGCGTCTGGTATGTTTCCGAGGACAGTCTAATCGCTAATATTACAACCAAATTTACAGTCAGCTATTTAGTGCCTCAGGATCAGTTCTGGAATTCCACCTGGAAAAAATACCGGTTATCGTTTGATTACCTGCCACAATCAGGCTCTGATAAAAATTTTGGAATTGCTTTTGCGGATCTGCAGAACTCATATGACATTCACTTCTTCTCGCAAGGGTATGAAGTTGCCCGCGTCGCCAACGGCCAAGTAATTTGGAGCTTTCGTGGAACTGATACTCTGGTTAACGGCCGCAAATACCGGGCTAGTCTGGAAATTGACGAGGGAGTGCTCCGGCTTTTCCTGAACGAGATACTGATCTTTGATTTGCTTGACCCGACTTTTGATAGCAACTATGGCAAGCCTGTATTGAAAGCCACCACCGGGGCGGTGGCACCAACAAGAGCAGTTTTTGATAATGTCGAAGTTGATCTTCTGGAAAGCAATCAAGCTTTCATGCTGCCTGTTCCGCTTTTTAAACAAACTGACCCTCAATGGGCAGATGAAGTTTACGACCATGCGATCACTTGGGCAGCGAATCCTTCCATAGGTACTTGGGGATGTGCCATCACTTCTGCTGCCATGATTTTCCGCTATCACGGTATCGACAGATTGCCAGACGGCAGAGAACTTACGCCCTCTACCCTCAATTCTTGGCTAACAGATCAGCCCGACGGATATATCGGGCCAGGACTAACTAACTGGATTGCGCTCACAAGATTATCAAGACTGATGCACCCGGTACTTGGCACCCCAGTTTTGGAATACCAACGCCTAACCAGTGCCAACATCTCCGCTGCTTCAAATCAAATTTCCCAATCCCTACCTGTAATTGTGCAAATACCCGGACACTTCTTAGTAGCCAAAGGGATAGCAGCTGGGCAGGATGATTTAATCATCAATGATCCGGCTTATGATTATGATTACTTCAACCAACACGCAGTCTCTCCAATCTCAACCCGGATTTTTTCTCCTACTGAATCTAATGGAAAATATCTGTTGTATGCCTATACACCAGAAACACAGATGACAGTGTTGCACGGTGGAACAGATGTGGAAAACATCTCTGTCCTCACAGAAAAAATTGCTTCTCCGCAAAATTCAGCCGAGTCTGAGAGCCTGACGACGGTCGAACTTCCCAACCCATCTCCTGGCAGGTATACATTGTTATTATCCCAGGCTGAGTTGGGATCAGCCAAACTGCAAATTTTCAGTTACTCTGCGGATGCAGAACCCGTGCTTAGCAATTTTGATATTCTCGCCGGACCCCAACCAATTGCTATTGAATTGGATTACGATAGCGATGGATCAATCAGTGTACAAACTTCATATTCTTGGGAAAACCTAAAGCTAGATATTGAAAATTTATATACAGATAAACAACTGACCAACGCCGTCGCCTATTTGGTGCTTACTGAGACGGCTGAGGCTGCTATTTCTGAGTCATTATCAAACCAACTTCGTTACGCTGCGCTCTTTGAAAACATGCTTCATCATTTGGAAAATTCATTTTCTCCCACCTCTTTTTCATTTGTAGTGGATCGCCTGGAATTACTCAGGCAGTACCTCAGAGCTCCACCATAACCAGATGCGACAGTTCTTGTGGGGTATAATACAACCCTCATGGCAGAGCAAAATTTTTGGCATCAGTTTCAGAAGCCCATCGTCGGTTTATCGCCGATGGACGGGATCACTGACTTTCCGTACCGATATATTCAAAAAAAGTATGGCCGTCCTGCTGTGGTTTTCACTGAGTTCACCAATGTCGAGGGAGTATGCCATGGCGCCACCAGATTGCTGAGCGATTTTCTTTTTGATGAAAGCCAACGCCCTATCGTCGCGCAAATCTACGGCACTACTCCAGATTTTTTCCAGCAGACCGCCACTATTCTTTGTGAACTCGGCTTTGATGGCATCGATATCAACATGGGCTGCCCAGCCAAAAACGTAGAAAACGCTGGTGCCGGAGCTGCCCTGATCGAAACGCCAGACCTGGCTCAAGCCATCATCCAGGCTGCCAAAGATGGAATTGCTGACTGGTTGGACGGTAAATCAGCAGCAGATTGTGAAAATATCACCGAACCGATCGCTGCTCAGGTCAAGCAACGCCGCCTCCACCTCCCGCTTGAATACCAAGAACGCCGCCCTATTCCCGTAAGTGTTAAGACCCGGGTGGGTTATAGAAATCCAGTCATTGCTGAGTGGATCCCCACTCTGCTGGAGATGGAACCTGCCGCTATCTCTTTGCATGGCCGTACTTTAACTCAGCATTATTCCGGTGAAGCTAACTGGGAACTGATTGGTCAAGCTTCTCAGCTTACCCGTCCCACCAAAACTCTCC
>DBRK01000009.1 GCA_002306315.1 Patescibacteria group bacterium UBA1370
GCTGTGCTACGGGAGAGTGGTCAAACGAGCTATCGGCAAAGACCTACTCAGACTTTGTTGCTGCCACAGGGAGTTTAAACACTGAAATCATTGAAGCGGGAATGAAGCAACGAGAGGTTATGGAGGCCGAAGACAGATACGAAAACGGAACAACAGAGCCAGTACTAGAAGAAAGAGTACTTGGGGTGAGTGTCAAGATAAAGGTGGTTAATGAGGACAAAAAGCCTGTACCTGGAGTAAAGGTAACCCTCTACTCTACTCCACGAGAGGCAACAACTAATCAAGATGGTATCGCGTTATTTGAAGGCGTTGAGCCCGGAGAACATAGGGCGGTGATTGCTTTCAACGGTCAAACCGGAGAACAGAAGATCAGCGTTCCCGAAAATGGAGGAGTTGACGAAATCGACTTTACGATCCAGATTCGAGAAACGTCGCCGTTTAGCAACCCTTGGGTGATTGGTGTGACTGCAATTCTAAGCATCGCGCTTATCGCTGCCATTGTGATCATCTTGAGGCGCCGAACATCAGCGAGTTAAGCCGCTCCCGTTGGTATGCAAAGATATCTTCAAGATAGATTTAGCCACATTGTATCTCGCTCCAACACCTGGAAGTCTTCTCCGGTAATGTCGTTATCAGCCCGTATGCCAAGTTTGAACGCGGTGCTATTGAAGAAAATGAGGAAGTCTACATAGGTTTCGACAGCTTCTTTTAGTTCTTCTATCGTGAGCACTTCACGTGAGCCTTCGTGAATTATCTGGTTGCGCAGTTCAATGACTCTTATGAGGTTTCGTTCCAGATCTTTTGGTAGTTCCTCATCGGTAACGTCCTTTAGCCGCTTTATATGGGTCTTGAAGATTCGGCCCTGGAGGGCGCAGCGGCTTGTTCTGCCAGTTCATCAAGGATTTCGTCGATTGTAGACGCACGAAGCACCTGTTTTACGTTGATATAACCTTTGCGAGCTTCGTCAAGGTTAACGTAGTTATACATGCGCTCCGGGTTTTGCTTGAAAACCAGGCTGAAGAACTCCTTCAATACGAGCTCAATATAAGTGCTAATCGCTACTACAATCTGGCGCTCAAAGAATTCCAAAGCCCGTGGGAGCGACAGACCCTGCATCTCTTTGAAAAGAGCGGTGTTGTCCTCGTCCCAAACGATTTTTACTCTCTCAATTGCATTTAACCTGTCTATCTTCTTTTGGAGAAACTGGTCTTTGAGATCGGGGTCTCTCATCAATGCTCTGATATCTTTGTAGATGTCCACCAGATGTGAAACTAGTACGTACCAGTTTGTGACTCTAAATATCATTGGCTTCATTACTACTCTCCAACACTACTCTCAAACCTGTACTCAAGCGCGATACTAGGGTGAACACGTCTGCTGGTTGTTGTTGGCCTGACGTGGCACTGGTCATAAAGACTCGGTCATCGGTAGTCAAATCCCACTTGGGAATGACCATATGTCAGGGAAGCTTTTTGGGACAGCACGGCGGGTAGATGTGCTGTACCCACCGTGCTGATACACCCGCCCACTCAAAACTGGAGGTGCGAGTCATCGTAATCATTCAACAATCAGGTAGATCATCCAGATTGTTTCTTGGTGTACTGTCTCTATCAGTCCTCAAGTATTTACCCTTGGGTCCGTTTACCACTCGAATGGGGGTATTTTGTCCATCATTCCATGGTACGTAATAGGAGTGGGAACCGCTTTCGATATCGCGAATAGCATCCCACTTGAAGCGCGGCGACCACCACTGCGCTGGATTACACAGTGCAGTGATATCACCATCGTCATCTTTTCGGGTTCGTGTTACAGGTCGTTGTGCCATTCTAAAAACTCCTTTTACTAGCACTAAGTGCTTTCTCTTGCTGACGTCGCTAGTTTGGTGTTGAGCGTCGATGCGGACGAACAGATACGGATTTCTGCTTGCCGCCCGGAGATCGGCGGTTATGTGGCTTTACTGGTACAATCTTCTTACCCTTGCGGGTCTGAGCCATTCTTCTCACCTCCTTTCAGTAGGTACTTGTCTTCACTTGGGACACACTGTCCCCTTATTCTTTACTACTGGTCTCGGAATATTTTTCGCCAAAACTGACCTCTTTTGGCGAAAATGTCTATCACGTCAGTATCTATAATTAGAGGTTCAAGGCCGTATTTCATCGCGAAGAGGGTTTAGAACAAGTGTGGAGATAAAGACATTCGAAGACCTCGAACTTGAAGCCAACAGGAAAAGAATCGGGAAGCTTCTGTGCGCCGTATCGCGAGTATGGGCAGGAAGATATCCCCAGTTAGATTATGGGTTAAACGGCGAACTAGCTTTGGGAGTCACCCATGAGGATATTGTTCAAACCGTTATCCAGAAGGCTATCAGCGGAGAGCGGCGTTGGGATCCCAAGAAGGGTGAGCTTGAGCCCTGGCTCAAAGAGCAAGTTAAGAGCGAGGTCTCAAATCTAGCTACCAAGGCCGCAACCTTGCGCGAGTCGGTTCTTCCAGAAGTTCAACCAGAGGAAGGAAGCCTTGATCGGCTCGAATTCAGTTCACGCTCTGTCGCCGATTCGTTGTTCACCCAGCCTAAAACACCTGAAGCAGTCATGTTGACCAGAGAGCGGATTCAACAGGAAGCCGATCTGATAATGGCGGCCCCTGACGGTGATCCCGAATTAGAACAACTTCTTGACGTAATACTCGAGACCCACTTAGTCAAACCGGCTGAGCTAGCTCAACGATTAAATCGTCCGGTCGACGAAGTCTACCATCTACTCAGAAAGCTCCGCCGCCGGATTAACCAGCGTAAAAAGGAAAGCCTAGTTCATGCGCAGGCCAATTGAGACCGAAGACGAACTTCTGCAAACAGTCTATCAGTTGTTTGCAGAGATCGACCCAGAGACACCTGATGAGGTCGATGAGATTATCGAAGCAGGCGGCAACGATCCAGAAGCTCTGGCCGAGCAGATGGATGCGTTGATCGCCCGCGTTCTTACCCAATCACCCCTTCTCTGGCGCATGCGCGCACAAAGAGAGATTAGAAACAAGCGCCTGCAACTTCAAAGCTTTATTTCTTTCGACAGACCAGCAAACCGCGAAGCAGTCCAGGAGTTACTCGAAAAGCTGCGGGTACGCAACCCTTCTATTTATGCTTATTATCGGAACTTCGAGTCTGAAAGCGATGAAGATTTCGCGACATTCCGAGCCGAGCTGGAGTATCTCCTGAGTGAGGCCGATACTGAGGAAGAATAGCTTTGATATCCCCGGAATCTGCGGCAAAACGAATCTTGCGGGACCTAAGCATCACGACGGTTGATGATCTACAATACCTCGAAGAGATCGCTTACTCCCGTGGTGCCCTTGTTCAATACGCTCGTTTGACTGGCGCAGAAGCTCGAATCAGTATTGTTGGAGATAAGGCTGTCATCACTATAGCTGATTCAATCTCAAACCGTCACCGCCAGCGGTTTAATATTGCACACGAATTGGGCCATTTTGAGCTTCACCGGAGAAGACGTCCGAGGTCTAGTTGTACTTCTGCCGACTTAGGCAGCTGGTCAGACAAAGAAACGTCTCGTGACCCAGAGCGGGAGGCCAACACATTCGCCGCTGCTCTCCTTCTCCCTGAGGCTTTTTTCGCTGCTCTGTGTGACGAAGCTGATCCATCACTTGACCGTGTTTCAGAGCTTGCTGCCCGGTTCAACGTTTCCCTAACGGCAACCGCCCTACGGTATATACACTTCTCACCTGAGCCTTGTGTAGTCATCTTATCCGAAGGAGATAGAGCCACCTGGGCTATTCCTAATGCCGCTTTCCGGGAGCTTGGCGTTTATATTGAATCTCGAGTACGCTTGGATTCATCATCACTCGCCCACAGAGCGTTCCAGAAAAAGAACAGCCGGGTGGTGGGAAAAGTTCGACTTGATACCTGGGCCGCACCAGGCCAATACGATCCCGACGCATTAGTTCGAGAGGAATCCTGGTACTCTGAAGATTTCGGTTCTGTCCTAACTCTTCTTTGGGCTAATGAGGATATTTACGATGATGACTTATGGGAACTGTAGCTGACGATTATGCGGCGCGTGAAGGCTATGTGCTGCTATCCTATCGATAATACAAGTTAGTCGCTGGCGTCAGGTCGCCCATCAATTTCTGGGAGCCAACCTGAACGAAGAATGTAGCCAAATCAAGACTCTGGCACATCTGACTTCTGCCGCCTGTTCCTGGATGAATTGCCCTTATTTTCACGACCGGCGTTAGAATCACTCCGGGAACCGCTGGAGAGCGGTTGGATTACTTTAACCAGGGGGTCGGGCAGCATCCGTTATCCGGCTAGATTCAGCTTGATTGCCGCAGCCAATCCTTGCCCGTGTGGGTTTATGGGCACTAATGCCGGAACTTGCACTTGCACACCCTCGATGTTAGACCGGTATCAAGCCAAAATCTCCGGACCGCTCAGGGATAGGATTGACATGACGGTTTATTTGGAAGCAGCTTCACCCACAACTTTGCGTAATCAAAGAAACGACAAGCTGCTGCAAGAATTCCAAGAGATGGTGCTATCTGCCCAAGAAATTCAACAACACCGTTACCGAAAGGAAATAATTTCTAACAATTCAGAGCTGACTTCAAAAACCGCCCGTCTGTATTGTCCTCTCTCAGAGGAAGCGGAAAAATTGTTGGTCAGCGCAGCTAGCCGCTTGCAGCTGTCTACCAGAGGCTACTTTAGCGTCCTCAAGGTCGCCCGAACCATATCCGACCTGGAAAAAAAACAAGTCATCAGCAAAACACATTTGGCTGAAGCACTACAGTTCAGAATCGGCACTTAAACAATACTCAGGTTGGGCAAACCCAGTGCTACAATGAAGACAAATGTCAAATCTTGCCCTGCGCCAGGGTTTGCTGGTTTTGTTAATATTGGTACTGGCACAAGCGATAACCTACTTGCCCAATGTGGTTTCGCTGATAAAAAATCGTCCCAAAAATCCCCCTATCTCCACCAACACCGCGTTGAAAAACGATTCATCCGCAAATCAGATTAAGGGTGTTGAGGCTGACCAAAACCCAGAAATTAACAAAGAACAGTTTTACCTCCTCATCAATGCTTACCGCAAAGAAAACAAACTCAGCCCTCTATTAGCTCATCCTTCGCTGGAAATCAGCGCTACCAGCAAACTTGCTGATATGATTCAAAAAAAATACTTCCGCCATCAAGATGTGCAGGCCAAGCTGACTTGGCATTTCCTCACCAACACCGGCTACCAGTACAAGCGGGCGGGAGAGAATCTGTCTTTTGGACTAAATACCCCTTGGCAGGTCTTGCAAGCCTGGATCGACAGCCCTGAGCATAATGCCTTGCTTCTGGATTCAACATTTGAACATATGGGGTTAGCCAGCGATTGTCAGGCGCTAAGCTCGTATGCCGGCGGCGGCTGCATCGTTGTCCTGCATTTTGGTTTAAAATAGGAAAAAGTTAGATTAAAACCCGCCTCTGTACTCTAGGATCAATATCCCCACACCCACCAGAAAACAGTAATAGGCAAACCACTGAAACTTTGCCGTTTTCATCATGTAGTGTAGCAATTTCAGGCTCATTAGTCCGGTCACAAAAGCTGCGCTGCCTGCCAACAACAACGGCAGAATACCTATCCGGTTTACTTCGCTTAGGTCCTGCCTCGTTAACAGCAACACTACCGCCCCCAAGATAGCCGGAATTGATAACAGAAAGGAAAAACGGAATGCTTCCTCCCGATCAACCTTCTGGGAAATTCCTCCAAGAACAGTGGAACCCGACCTTGATATACCTGGCAACACTGCCAACATTTGCACGATACCGACAATAAAAGCCTTGCGTTCAGTCAACTGCTCACTCTTGAATTTGGCATTATTCTGCCGTTCCAAAAAATTGTCAGTAAACAAATTAATCATACCGGTAATAATCAGCATGACTGCTACAAACGCGGTGCTCCCTGCCAAAAACTGCACCCTGTCGATTAGCAACCCGCCTGCCAGCACTATCGGCAAACTACCAAAAAGGATATAACCGGCTTGCCGGGCTGTCAGACTCAGCAAATCCTTCCAGAAAAAAATAATCACCGCCAACAAAGTAGTCACATGCAAAAAGATTTCAAAGAAAAGCGATGGCGAAGAAATATCAAAAATATCCTGAAGGATCGCCAAATGGCCGCTGCTGGATACCGGCAGAAATTCGGTTAAACCTTGGATAATACCCAATATGACAAGCTCAAAAATTTGCATAGTTGCTTCTCTAACACGCACCATTATACGGAGTTCAGGTAAAGTTTCTATAGGAGAGAAAACATAATCCCCAGTGTTGAACTGGGGATTATTGATGTTTTCCTCTGAAGCCTATAAGCCGGATTCTGTAATAGGTAATGATTTATCTATTGCCTGGAGCTTTATCACCGTTCCGCTCTGGGCGGAAAAGGGCACAGATCCATTTCGGTGAAGATCGCCAGTTGCAGCTGGGAGGATTGCCGCCCGCTGCCGCTTGAAGCGGAAGCCGGCGCCCCATCGCTTGGCCGTTTCACCCGGCGCTACCCGGTTCGTCACTGTTGCTCTAACTGTATCCGCCTTCGCCGTGGGCGCCGGCGGACCTCTTGCCTAAGCTCCTTCAGGAGCCATCGCAAGACACCGTCTGTACTGCTGTCCGGACTTTCCTCCCCTGAATAAACAGAGGCCATTACCCGGCTTCAAAGGTAGCGTATTTTAACACATTTTGGGGGAAATTTCACCTGTTGCTGCCTACAAAAAGCTCTTGTCACCAAACAAAATTACTCATCAACCGGCGCTTGAGGAAAGAGAAAGGTGCTGTAAACCGTCCGGAGAATGATGTAAACCGGGATAGACAGCAAAGCGCCAATCACTCCGGCCACTTTCAAACCAATGATAATTACCAAAATTGCCGTCAGCGGATTGACGTTGGCGTTAGCGCTCATGACTTTGGGAACCAAAAAATTATTCTCCAACTGTTGAGTCAGGATATATAGCAGGGCAGTAATGCCTGCCATCAATGGCCCCAGGGTTACATAAGCCAGGAAAATTGCCGGAATTGATGACACAGTCGGACCGATGTTGGGTACGATCTCCAACAGACCCGCCAGGATTGCCAAGGGCATAGCATGCGGGATGGAGAGCAAAGTAAGCCCGGCGTAAATGATTGATCCTACTGCCAACATCAAAATCAGCTGTCCACGGACCCAACCTCCCAGCTGTGTTTCGATCGAATCGATAAATTCCCTAGCCATCCGTAAGTGAGCGGGTTTTTTGCTGAACCAAGAAACCTTTTTGTAGAGATCATCTCTTTCCAGCATTAAGTAGAAGGAAATCACAAACAGGGTAAACAGGGTAAAAATGCTGCTGAAAGCTGTGTTCACCATTTGGATCAGAAAACCCACCGAAGAACCAACTTGTCCGGCTAAATTGCTGATCTCCTGTAAAGTGAAATTGAAGTTGCGGATTTCATCATCTAGCACCGGTAACTCAATTGCCCGGAGCAATTGATACAGCTCTTTGGCCAGCGGCGGCACCACAAAAGCCAAAAACACCGCCAGCATCAGCAGAAAAATCAGGTAGGCGAGAATGATGCTCGATAATTTGGGAATCTTCAAACGGTCTCTAAAAAAGTGAACCAAAGGATGAAGACCGACCATAACAATAAAAGCCATCAAAACCAATAAGACAATGCTTTTGATGTAAAAGAGAAAATAAAGTATCAACAGGATGAAGAGAATCTCCAATACGTTGATGGGATCTATGGCAATTGTGCGGCGGTTGGAAAATAGTGCTTTCATTGCCAGTAAGTATATCAGTTTTAGTGCGCTGCCACCAACTGGTTAATGCCAATTAAATACCTTGTTTAAGGAAGGCCGATTTGGATTTTAGCAAACTTGAGCGCCTGTGTTTGCCAATCCGAAGTGCCAACGTCAAACCAAGTAATATCCTGCTGCTTCTTCCACCAAGTTATTTGCCGCTTGGCATAGGAAAATTCGCGCCGACTCCACAGTTGCAAACAAGCTGTTGTTTCCAACTCGCCCTCCAGGTGAGCAGCCAGTTCGCGCACACCCAACGTGGAAAATGCCGGCAATTTGCGGTTTTCTGATCTGCTCAGTAGTTCGGCAACTTCATCTTCAGCGCCATGCGCAACTCTTTGGAGGACTCGGTCGGCAATTTTTTCTTTGAGATCCTCAGCTGACAACTTTAGACCGATGTAAATATGCTTGATATTGTCTCTCGGAGTAGACTGACTAGTACTTTTTTTCATTTGCCCCCGGCTCTGCAACGAGTGAGCAATTTCCAAAGACCTCACCAGGCGGCGGGGATTGTTTCTGTCTGACTCATTCATTGCCGCCAAGCGGTCATTATCTACTTGGCTGAGCCAGTCCCTTAATTCGGCTGCACTTAGCTTCTCGGCTTTTTCTCTCAAAACCGAATCGGGAGGAATAATCAGCTCTTCATCATCGGAAAACAAATGCCGATGATAAAGTCCGGTGCCGCCCACAATCACCACCGGTTCATTTTTTTCTCTTGCCAAAGAAATAACCGCACCAGCTAATTCCTTAAAGTGGGCTACTGACCATTCTTCATCAGGCTCAATTATAGAAATACCATGAAGCAAAATTTTGCCGTCATCAAAGAAAGCGTAAGGAAGGCGCTCGTCTGCGGCAGGATTAAATTCCTGGGGAATATCGGCACCGGTTAAAGTTTCCAAGCCGCGATATACCTGGCGGGAATCGGCGGAAATCACGTGAGCACGTTTGGATCCAACCATTTTTGCTAATTCTGCAGCTAGAAGCAGAGCCAGGCTGGTTTTGCCTACTGCCGTTGGCCCAACTACTGAAAAATAAGTTTGTTCCATAATTTTGGCAGGAATGTCGTGGCGGCTTAAACTACGTGCGGCCGAACCGCCAGATTATCTTTGTTGATGATTTTATCAAGAATTTCCCAACGGCGCTTTTTTTCGGCATGAGAAACATCATCTTCGTAGATCCGCCAACTGGCCGTGCCTGGACGGGGAGAGTACATGGCTACAAAACCCAATTTCCAATTAATTTCCTTAGCCAGAGCAACTGATTCCTGGAATTCTTCCTCTGTTTCTCCGGGAAAACCGACGATGATGTCAGTGCCCAGGACGATTTCCGTATCTACTGCCCGGAGTTTTTCTACCACTTCAATATAGCGTTCCCGAGTGTATCCGCGGTTCATCCGATAGAGGACGCTGTTGCTGCCGGACTGAACCGGCAGGTGTATATAGCGGTCAATTTTTTTATTGGCACCAATTTCTTCTATCAGTTCATCATGAAAGTCCCATGGATTGCTGGTCAAAAACCTAATGGTTTTTATCTGCTCACGCTCGGATATTTCCCTCAGCAGCTCCACAAAGGGCGGTGTAGACTCAGGTTTCAGGTATTGGCTCTGGTTGTCCGGCAAATCCTGGCGGGTGAAGTTTTTGTTTTCCATCATCAATTTGCGAAAACCGATGCCGACTTTTTCCAATCCCCAAGAGTTAACATTCATACCCAACAGGGTAATCTCTACATAGCCATTGGCAACCAATTGGTCAACTTCGGCCAAAATATCCTGGCGGGGACGCGACTGCTCCCGACCCCGCGAGTACGGAACAATGCAGTATGTGCAAAAAGAGTTGCAGCCGGTAGAGATAGGAATCCAGGCATGTTTGCGATCTTTGCGAACAGCAGAACTGTTGAAACCGACTTCATTAATTGGCAGAATTTCATCTACAGCCGGCAGCATTTCGTAAAGCTTATCGTTGCCGTGGTGGGTCATACAGCCGGTAAGGATGATCTTAGGCCTCTTTTTGCCTGCCTCGTTGAAATAAACAACCACGTTATGCAGAAATCCCCGCGCCCGATCCTCAGCACTTTGACGGACGGCACAGGTGTTAATCACCAGTTCATCACACTGGCGCCAATCCGATGCTTCCTGATAGCCGCGGGCTTCATAATCTCCGGCAATCCGTTCCGAGTCGCTTTTGTTGGACTGGCAACCAAAAGTGTGAATATAGTATGTCTGAGGTGCTGATATCATCGGGCTGTATTGTAACAAAAGAAAGTAAGCTGGCGCAGTCTGGCAGCGATTTTCAAGAAGATACCGTCTCTTCAGAGATTGACTGGGTTGTTTGTTGCTGGACGGCGCGGCTGGAGCGATACTTCTTTACCAAGGACAAGATCAACACTGCAAAGAGAACGCCCATAACTACTGCCCATCTGCGGTTGTAGAAAGAGACGTGCATGAAGAGAATAAACAGAATTACATAGGTCAGCCTGTGGATGGTGTTGCGAATCTGCCCCAGCAATTTAAAAGAAATATCATTTGAAGTTATCCAGAGCGGAAAAAGCATAATAAAGGCAGTGATGCCAAAATAATGGCCGGGTTCCAGGTTAAGTTTTGAAACCGCCAGCTGACCGGTCAAACCCCGGGGCAATAAAAACACAAAACCCAAGTGCACAAACACCAACAAAAACATCAAAATCCCTAGATGCCGGCGAAAAATAGTCAGGATTCTGGCAATCGGCATAGTGTACTCAGGCAAGAACTGCAACCGCTTTATAATTCCTGGCAGTAGCGTCAAAATGTATAAAGTTAAAGCCCCGGAACCGAACCAGGTACCCACCGTGTAAAGCCAAGCAAAATTTCCTGAAAAATCATTGAACAACATGTAGCCGCCAGCACCCCAAATAAAAATGGTTGAGATCTCAGCCACTTCAAAAAGTTTGATGATCAATAGCCGATGTTTGGCAAATAAAGGAACAAGCCTCTTCTGCAAAAAAGTTGCCATGAATGTAGTATAAACCTTTTTTTGTGATGTACAGCACACAATTTGGGCTGATGTGACCACAAAAGCAATGCTGCTGATGAGGCGCAGACGGGATTCGAACCCGTGAACTGAGGTTTTGCAGACCTAGCCATTAGACCACTCTGGTACTGCGCCGGGAACATGCCCATTATACCTCATCGCCTCATTGTCCAGGCTAGCAATCACTTATAACTTGTGCGGGGAACCTAAATCTTTTTTATCTCAAACTCGGTGCCGCCCACTGGATGCCCAAAGCGCTCGGCAGCTGGTTTTTCCGACATTTTGTGAACTCTGAGGAAAAGCTCTATGAAGGGATCGTCATAGCCGGAGGAACCGGCGTTGACCGCCAGCACACCCCGATCCACTTGAAACCCGCCCACCGAAATCACGCCCAGCATACTGACACCATTAAGAATCACCAATACCTGTTGGCCTGGCTGGAGGTCCATCTTTTTCAAATCAGACATACGCATAGTGGTTTTGATATTGCCAAAACCATCTGTCCAGCAAACTTGGTTATGGGGTAGTTCCGGGATAGATTGCGGATCAAGTTCTTTACCAATGTTTTCGTAGTTGCCGTTGATGACTTCTGCGACAATTCTGGGGAAAAAATCGCGAGATCGGAATTGAGAGCCTTCTGCCGGGCAATTCACTTCCCGGTACTCAACGACCTCATCCCTGACAAATCCATAAGCATACTCTGACCAGACATTGAGGATCTCCACGCCGTTTTTGAGTTTGACATACTTAAGACCATGGTCACGGTTGTTTTTTCTTGCCTTGTCGCTGCTGCGGCGCGGGGCGCAATTGCCATAAATCACCATCCGGCCGTCAAAAGGCGCTAATGCCAGTTGTCCGGTGACAAAACCCAGCGCCATCGTATCCAGAGGGGGAACTGAAGTTTCGTGCAGCATTACCTGATTGGGATTATTCAAATACTGATAGAGGCGAGTGGCGATCTCAGCAAATTCCAAACCACCGGCTTTGTAGTCATCGAGATGATGAAGGAGAATTGGTTGCGGCATACAGTCCCTTTAGAATTTTTTTGTGAGAACAGGCACAATTGTAACAGAAACCAAGAAATGAAAACACGCAATATTGCGCCGTGAGAAGGTCCTGGATTTGTGAAAAGCCTTTCTCAAGTATATAATGCACCAGTTATGAACGACCAGACAAAAAAATCAGCAGCAAATAATTCAGCTAAAACTGACAAAAAAAGCAAAAAGGCTGATAAAAATAACCCGATAGCACCTAACACCATTCTGACAATCACAATTCCGGCAGCCGAAGCAGAGGTAGCTTACAAAAAAGCTCTGAATCAGCTCAAGCAGAACGTCACCATCCCCGGTTTTCGCAAAGGTCAAGCACCTACTAAATTGGCAGAGGAAAAGATCGGTGAAGCCGAACTGATCGACCAAGCTTTGCAAATGACCGTACCGGACAAATATCACGAAGCCATACAGAAAGAAAAGAAACAACCTTTGACCCATCCTGAATTCAAGCCCATTGAATTAAAGCGCGGCCAAGACTGGGTGTTGGAAGCCCACATCGCTGAGGCTCCACAAGTCAATCTCAAAGGCTACAAAGAAGCGGTTAAAGCCGCCAAAAAGGAAGCCAAGAAACATCTTGATGAGCAACTTGAGCAGACAAAAAAAGCTATGAAAAAAGCCTCTCAAGAGGCTAAAAAAGCCAAAAAGGACAGTGGCCAAAGCACCGGCGACACTCACGAACATGACGCTCATAACCATGATCATGTCCCTCCGGAACCAACCCCGGAGCAGATCGAGGAGCACCAATTACAACATATCTATCAAGCACTGATTGAAAAATCCGGACCGGCTATCCCCGAGCTTCTCCTCAAAGAAGAAGTCCGCTATGACCTAAACCAATTGGCTCAACGCCTGGAAAGCATGAATTTTTCTATCGAGCTTTTCCTCAAGCAGCGGGGTATGACTTTCGACCAGCTATCCGGGCAGTTGGCTGCCGAAGCCCTAGGCAGACTCCAGCTTACTTTTGTCCTCAATGCGATTGCAGAAGAGACTAAACTAGCTGTTGAAGAGAAAGAAATCGACGAACAGGTAGATAAAATTGAAGACGCCAAGCTTCGCGAAGAACAACGGCAAAACCAGGAGTATCGAGCTCTACTGCGTCAAACACTCAAACGCCGCAAGGTTGTTGATTATCTGCTCAAGGTGTAATTTTGTCCGCAAATAGCGCGCTGCATCCACTTCAATGCCAGATTGACTTTTATATCTGGTAATCCTATAATTACGTAACTTTTTTCACGCAACTGCCCTTCGGCATGAACATATGAGCGACAACGGACAGAAAAACCAGTCGAGAAAAACGAGGCGGGGACAAACTACCAATCCCTTTGCTCGTGCTTTGGCGGAAACCGAAAAGTCGACCTATAACAATCAGCAATCATTGCCGAATGATATCTTTTCTGAGGCACTTGCCAGGAGTGGCGCCGGTGTGGACGACTCTTTCGGCGCAGACGATGAATTTTGGCAAAAACAGCAACTTGAGGAGCTGGAAAAGCAAAAACGCCGTGAGGCATTGCGCAAAAAGCTTCATGACCAGGTCAACCCTGTAGACAACCAGGATTTATTTAATGCCCGTGAGCAGCAAGTCAAAAAGGAAATTGACGAGTTGCGCAAAGAACTCAAGCTGCTTGCTCAAGAAATTTCCAAATTTCACAAAGAGGTTGAAGTAGCTGTCATGGGGGACGTGGTTAATCCTGGCCAAGATGGCACCTACTATGTCAACTTTTTCCAACAGCTGCGGGCTTTTATCCTGATGCTGAGGCAAAAAATCCACAGCGCCCGCACCTGGGCGACACAGTTTCAAAACAAGAAAAGCAAAAAGGCCCGACGTGGTGGACTAATGAGCCTTGAGGGCAAGGACAGCCACGAACAAACCAAGACTATTTTTGACATGATGCACCATGAGGTCAGTAACGCCAGGGCAGGAGGGTGATGGGAAGTCCTGAGGCGGAAATTCACCAACCTCGTGATACATTTTTAGACGCTTTCCGAGATCTTGATAACAACATTACCTTGATAGAGCTGTACCAACTTCGTTATCAGGACACAAGTCAATCCAGCTTAAGCTCCTCATTAGCTGAGCTTCATAAATTATTTTGGGAACTTCCAGAACCCGTTAGAAAAGAGATCATTTCAACTATAGGGGCTTTATCAAAAAACAGCACAGGCTTTAGGACGGTTGGAGATGTTCGCAGAGCCAACAGACAACAAGCGACTAATGTCAGAGGAATCAACCAATCAAGGAAAGATACTAGTCAACGAGCTCAACTTATTGAGCGGTTGTTTTTTTAACAAATAACTACCCAATTCCGCCATTCCTTGTTATAATGCACTCCTCAAGATAAGAACTCGTAGCTCAGTTGGTTAGAGCGCTTCGTTGACATCGAAGAGGTCAGAGGTTCGAGTCCTCTCGAGTTCACATCTATTTTCAATCTTCCACTTTAGGAATCATTGCTTAGCTTCGCATTTGATCACGAAGTAGTCTAAACTGCTTTCCACTAGTGAGTAGCTTTTATCACCTTTCTTGTTTAATCCATTGAGAAGTCTTTCAATTCTTCTTCTGCCCACGGTCTTTTCTCTCCACAGTACAATCTTGTAGGTTTTACCAGGCTCCATTTCTTGGCATATTTCCTGAATATCCACAAAATATTTAGTAGATACAGTGTTATCTATTCCGGATTCTCCTGATACTCCTTGTCCAAAACCAGTTTCTGTCTCATTCATATCTTCTTTCTCATGAGCCCAGTATTATATACTAACTATTATAAAATATGTCAGACCAGCATTCTCTCCCTATCCGCCTCAAGTGAAATCTGATATAATAACTGTTCTGAAAAATGGAGTTGTGGCTTTGTCATCAGACTAAAATACGCTATAATTCCATCCGTTCAACCGTATCATAGCGAAAGGATAGTACCAACAAGTGGCTAGACCAACACAATTCAAAAAAAACACCCGCATTGCCTACAATCAATTTATTAGGGCAAGCGAGGTCCGGGTCATAGACGAAAAAGGCGAGCAGGTAGGCATCATGTCCACTCGCGACGCCATCGAGAAAGCCCGGTCGGCAGAGAAGGACCTCGTCCTCATCACCGGCAACACCAACCCTCCAGTCGCAAAGATTATTGAACTGGCAAAATACAAATACCAGGTTCAGCAAAAGGAGGCAGCCAGCCGCAAAAAGGCCAAGGCGCAAGAAATCAAAGAAGTCCGGTTTACACCATTCATGGGAGGCGCGGATTTCGAAGCCAGAATGAAAAAGGTCCGCCAATTTTTAGAGAAGGGAGACAAAGTCAGACTGAGCATATTTTTTAAAGGCAGGATTATTACAAAAAAAGAGTTTGGTTTCGAGATGTTGGAAAAGGTTTTTGAACAAACTGCAGACATCGCATCGGTGGAAATGGCGCCAAAAATGCTCGGCAAAAAACTGATCGCCCAACTCATGCCCGCCAAGAAAAAATAATCACTCACCCATAGTACTGTCCTGAGGAGGTTTATTATGCAAAAAATTAAACAAAAGACTCGATCCGGTGTTGCCAAGCGGTTCAAGATTACTGCCTCCGGCAAGGTTTTACGGCGTTCTCAGAACATGCGCCACCGGCGTCGGATCAAAAGCAAGAAAGCCATTCGCGCTTACCGCAAACCGGTCGAAGTCACCGGCAAGTGGGCAAAGAAAATCAAGCAGATGCTTGGAGAAGGTTAAGTAAACAAACTCAGTAGCAAACAGGCAGTAGGAGCTGCCGGCCTCCGGTGAATAGCCGCTGGCGAATAAAGCATATGCCTAGAACAAAAACCGGCGTTACCAGAAGCAAACGCCACAAAAAAATCCTTAATTTAGCCAAGGGTTACCGCGGCACCAATAGCCGCCTATATAAACGCGCTAAAGAAGCGGTACTTCATGCCGGCCAATACGCTTACATTGGCCGCCGGCTCCGTAAGCGGGATTTCCGCAAGTTATGGATTACCCGCATCAGCGCCGCCGTCAAAGAGGTCGACCCCGAATACAATTATTCCCGGTTCATGAACGATCTTAAAAAAGCTAACATCGGCATCAACCGCAAGATGCTTTCCGAAATGGCCATTCACAGCTTTGAGGATTTCAAAGAGGTGGTTAAAAAAGCCCGCGGCTGATTTGCCCTGGCAAATTACACAACAAAGCAATCCAACCCCCGCCGCCGCGCGGGGGTTTTCTTTCCCAAATTACACAAAATAATCGGCTGAACTCCCGAATTTTCCTGTATGATAGCAACATGAAAAGTGCCCTCCGCCAGTTGTTTGCAGGCCAAAGGATTGAGCAATTTCAGGTCTGGCAGTTGGTTCTGGTAATCTTTCTTATTCCCAGCAACTTGTTTATCATTTTGTCAAAGGAACAAGGCTATGTCAGCGGCTTGCTCAGCGATTATCTTCTGCCCAAGCTGTATGCCGTAGACTTGGCATTAATCGGTTTGCTGGCTATCTGGCTGTGGCGGCGGAAAAAAGCCGGAATTGCCGGGCTGAAGCGCTGGAAATGGCAGTCAGGCTGGATCTCAGCCGCTATCGTCTTGGCGGGTGGGGGAGTGTTGGTGAAAAGTCTGGTGGCGTGGGATTTTGACCTGCTCAGTTTGTGGTATCCAGCCAAGTTAGTTCTAGCGGGGTCTTTGTTTGTGTATTTAGCTTCTGCCCCGCCGGTCTTTAAACCAGAAAAGAATAAAGTTAACAAATCTGCCCAAAGTTATTTATCTGCTCTGGCAGCTACAGTTCTCTTCCAATCTCTAGTGGGACTTTACCAGTTTTTTACCCAAAAATCGTTGCTGGGTTATTGGTTTTTTGGCGAACCCAACTTGAGTAATCCCATCGGTCTGGCTAAAGCCAATATTGTTGGAGCTGAGTATGTTTTGCCTTATGGAACCACAGCTCATCCGAATGTACTCGCCGGGGTGGTGGCAGTCTATATGAGCCTGTTATTGCTTTTTTGGGGAACCGGCAAAAATAAATGGCTAAAAATTCTCAGACAGGCAGCTTTGTTGGCGGGGATCGCTGTGTTGACGGTCTCATTTTCATTGAGTGCCTGGCTGGTTTTGGTGCTGGGAGTGATGTTGGCTGCCCGGCAGGCTAGCGGTTTGCCCTGGAAGACTAGTAAAGTGGTGCTGGCGGCTGTCATCGTTTTGGTGGTAATCCCTTTGGGCTTGATTTATTTAGCGCCAAACTCGCAAAATCCTTCTGTGTACAGGCGGGCGGCGCTCAACGAAGCTGCTATGGAAATGTTTGCCAATTACCCAGGTTTGGGGATCGGCTTGAATCGATTTACTGCGGAACTAGAAAACTTCTATCAATCGCCGGCCGGCGAAATCACCCGGTTTGTCCAACCAGCGCACCACGTTGGTTTATTGTGGCTGGCAGACACCGGCATCGCAGGAATAGGCTTAGTGGCAGCACTCGCGGTTTGGTTGTACCGGCGCCGGCTCCATCGCCCGGTGGCGCTGACGGCACTGGTGCTCAGCCCGGCGCTGGCATTGGATCATTATTTGCTGACTCAATCTGCGGGGCTGCTGACAGCGGCCTTGTTGGCTGGGATGTTGGCTGCCAGATATGGAAAAACGATGAAGCCTAAGGAATAGAGGCGGCAATTTTTTCAGAAACTTCTGCTCCGTCCGAACAGCAGCTAGCCTTCCAAAATTTTCTTTAACCTTGGATCCCGAAATCTGTCCAAGAGCTGGGCGCTGCCGGTTGCTGGCTGGTCGGGTTTCTTTGCTTCTTCTTCGTCCTCGTCTTCGGCATCCCATTTCATGCCGCCAGTGCCGATGCGCCGTTCGGAGCTTTTCTTTTCATCTCCGTTACGGGCATAGGCAATAGCCCTGAGTGTGTACTTGCCGCGGGGGAGGTTGATGACACTGTCAAACTTGCGGCCTTCCATGGTCTCGCGTTTTTCGCCGTTCACGTAAAGTTCGATTTTTTCTATGCCTTCCCGCTGATCAGCCTCGACCTTGACGCGAATGTCTTCCTCCTTGTAGTTGGTTTTATCCTTGGGTTCGCTGATAGAAACATAAATTTCGTCTTCATCGCCGCAATAATCGGTGGGATATTTATAGCGTTCATCGCCAACACTGCTGAGCCAGTTGTCGATGCCAATCTGCCAGCGGTTAGTTCCATCCTGGCTGAACGGATCATCCTCTTTGAGGATGATGTACTCTTTTTCGTCATAGCGGCCGCGGCGGACATCGGCGTCGGTAGCCAGTTTTTTGTCATCATCGCGGCAAACCTTGACCAATTGGTGAATTGGATCTTCACCGGTGGGCAAGGTATTTTTAGTGGCGTAATCCATCCGGGAAGGGAAGCCGTTGTGCGCCGGGTAACCAGAAATTTGGTCGACTTCCACCTGCTCTACACCCTTGGGCACTTCCCAAGCCGGAGCGCCATAACCCTTTTCTAACGCCATCAGGATCACTCGCCGCCAAATCGGGGTGGCGCCGGATACACCGGAAGCAACCGCCCGCATCTGGGTGTTGTCGTTGTTGCCAACCCAGGAGCCGACAATAACTTCGCGGCTCCAGCCGATCGCCCAGTTATCTTTCATCTCGTTGGTGGTTCCTGTTTTGACCGCAATGTGCTGGCCGGTATTAAGCAGTGAGTTGGTGCCAAAGGCAAGCGCCCGGGCATTGTTGTCTGACAAAATATTGCTGATCAGGAAAGCTTCCTCTTCCTGAATTACCTGCCTGCCTTCCACCTGACGGTGTTCGAAAATTTTATTGCCATCTTTATCTTCGACCTTAAGAATTGAAACCGGTTCTACCTTGCGGCCACCATTGGCAAAAGCTGAATAAGCGCTGACTAAATCAATCATCCGCACCTCAGCGCCACCCAAGGTCACCGCCAAACCAAAGCGTTTGCGGTTGGCCTCAGTCGGCTCCAGAGTATCCAAGCCCATGTCATAAGCCAAGCTCAGGAAATTATCGATACCTACAATCGCCAGAGCCTTGACCGCGGGGATGTTAAGAGAACTCCCCAAGCTGTTGCGAACGCTCACCGGCCCGCGGAAGGTGCCGTCATAGTTCTTCGGCTCATACGGAGGCTCGCTGGAATTGCGCTGGAAAGTAGTGGGCACATCTACCAACATACTGGCCGGTGTGTAACCGCGCTGCAGCAAACCCAGGTAAGTCACCGGCTTGATCGCCGATCCCGGCTGCCGCAAACCATCTACCGGCACATTGAACTGTCCGCCGATATCGGAATTATTGTAGTCGCGGCTGCCAACCATGCTCAGCACCTCGCCGGTACGCGGATCCATCACCATAACTGCGCCGTTGGAGATATTGAGGCTGTCAGCGACTTTATCAACTTCCTCGGTGACAATTTTCTGGGCTTCATTATGCAGATCAAGGTCAAGCGTGGTGGTCACCCGGAAACCGCCGGTTTCAACCACATCCTCGCCATACATTTCGGATAGCAAATCTTTGACATAGAAAACAAAGTGCGGTGCATTAATCGACACTGGCGCTTGGTCAAACTCTACCTGGTCTAGTTCGGCCACCGCCTCATCGTGGGCGAGCTGGGTGATATAGCCATCTTCAAGCATCCGCCGGAGCACGCCCAGGGTGCGGACTTTCCACAGCGGGGTGCCGTTTTCATCTGTGCGTCCAGCATACGGCGAATATGCTGTCGGACGCTGAGGCAGACCAGCCAAGATTGCGGACTCCACTAAGTTCAGTTCGTTTACTTGTTTGTTGAAATACATCTCCGCCGCGGTGCCAATTCCCCAGGCAGTACCGCCATACGGGGCTTCGTTGAGATACATATTGAGAATTTCGTCCTTGCTGAACTTGCGCTCAATCTGCAGGGAAAGCACCAGCTCTTTGAACTTGCGTTCCAGACTGCGCTCATTAGTCAGCAGAGCATTTTTCACCAGCTGCTGGGTGAGGGTAGATCCGCCAACCACCCGCTGACGGAAAACAATGTTGTAGGGAATGCGGACGATGGTCATGAAGTCAAAGCCTTCATGCTTGTAAAAATCCTTATCCTCGGTGGCAATTACTGCGTGTTTGAGGTGTTCCGGCACCTGGTCAATGGCGACGGGTTTGCGCCTTTCTTCATCATAAAGATCATAAAGCAGCTTGCCGTTGCGATCCAAAATCTGGGTGCTGTAACCTGCTTTGCGGACAACCTCGCCGGGTTTGGGCAGCTCGCGGGAATACCAAGCAAAAGCACCAAAAAAGACAAAGACCATGGCCACAGCTCCGATAGCTGCCGCCATAGCAATTGTCCTGACAATTTTGATTTTGCGCAGGCGTCTTTCTTCAATGCTGATTCCTGATTGCCGCCGGGAGCGGGCGCGTTGTCTTAAAATCATTTGCTGCGTTCTTTGCGCCTTGGATTGGGCTTGATGAACCAAGACATCAACTCTTTGATTAATGATGGGAATTTTGACATTTTTTATATGACTGTACATCTGGTGAAAAATCTGTGAAAATTTATTTTTCACGGAATTTTCACGGGTTTTTCCGGCATTTTCCGAAACTGGCCGACCGAAATCAGCCGTTTGGGCCTCAGCAGTATTGGCTTCGGTTGCCGGATCCTGCTGAGCCTGCTCATTATTGACAAGTATATCCCGCAGGTCATCTTTGGTCATAGGCACTTATTTGTTTTCCGCCTTGGTGAAGCGGAAAGAGCTCACATTTTAGTAGGTTTGCGGGCGTCTGTCCAGAGCGCGCCCCAACCTCAAGTATATTATGTTTTCCTTGCAAAAACTAGGTTATTTGCATTCCTGTCATCGAAATATTTTCTGCTTGCACCATCAGCATGATTGGTTATAATGCCTGGTAATGCTAAACAACGCGCAGCTCATTAGCCGCTTTTATCTCTTTATCCCACACAAAGGAGGGGAGCGGTAGTCGTGCGTAAATAGCAGCAAAACAGTAACAAGGAAGCTCCCCACCAGGGAGCTTTTTTTATGTCCCAACTGGGACGGAAAGGAAGGCATGCACAGAAATGCCGAACACATAACAGGAGGTAGAGGCGAGGCGGAGGTGTCGCCGCGGGAGATGCTGGAGGAAGCTGTTGCTCCGACTCTTCTTCGGGAGTCATCTCAAAGTGGGGCCGGAGGTGGCACCACTGACCAAGGAGAAAAAA
Organism: Patescibacteria group bacterium UBA1370; assembly: GCA_002306315.1. GTDB lineage: Bacteria > Patescibacteriota > Microgenomatia > UBA1400 > PJMF01 > UBA1370. Next base: position 20,968 of record DBRK01000009.1, read on the forward strand.
AGAGTGGTTCGGAACCCCCATATCACACAAGATACAGGGAAGAGGTTAAGAAATTAATTGCTACAGGCTTACTTCCCAAAGCAGCTGCAGACATAGCTCATAGAAGACTGTCCGGGGAAGGAGGCTCGTTCGGTGGCCCTATGGGTTGGCCTCCTCGCGATTGACCAATAGCACACCCGATACTATCTAGGATATAATGACGAAAGCTATGACGATTTCCGAGTTAGAATTGCAGATTAAGGCGCTCCGGCAGGAGTTTGCGGCAGATGACGGCCTTCCTGCCGGAGAGCTTTCGGTCAAATACCTTGGAAAAAACGGGTTGTTTAATCAGCTGGCAGCTGTCATCGGACAGCTGGAGAGTACTGATCGCCCAGAGGCAGGGCGACTGCTGAATCAGCTCAAGGCTGAATTGGAAGCCGCAATCTCAAAGCGCCTCCAAGAGGAAGAGCAGCAAACAGAGTGGGTGGACCTGACTATTCCCGGCATCCGCCCCCCCACCGGCCATTTGCATCCGATTACCCAGGCAATTTCAGAAATCACTCGCATTTTTGAGCGCATTGGGTTCACCCGTGTCCGCTACCCAGAGGTCGATTGGGATTGGTACGTTTTTGAAGCATTGAACATGCCCCAAAATCACCCAGCCCGGGATGAGTGGGAGACATTTTTTGTAGACACTCCACCACATCCGGAAAGAGGCAGGATGGTTCTGACTACCCACACCTCCAACGGCCAAGTCCGGGAGATGGAGCGACTCGGGCAGCCGCCTATCAGGATGATCAATATCGGCCGAACATACCGCCGTCAGCAGGATGCCACGCACACCCAGGTTTTCCACCAGTTTGAGGGCCTGGTGGTAGATAAGGGAATTAATATCCAGCACCTCAAGGGAACTATTGATTATTTTGCCAGGGAATTTTACGGACCGGAGGCCAAAAGCCGGATTCGGCCGTTTCATTTTAAATTTACCGAGCCATCATTTGAGGTCGATTTTTCCTGCCATATCTGCCACGGAACTGGATACCTAGAAGGTCAAGTTGACGCCGAGACGGGCGGCACCCACAAGTGCCGATTCTGCAAGTCGGGTTGGCACGAAGTCGGCGGGGCGGGTATGGTCCATCCCAATGTCCTCAAAGCTGGAGGCATCGACCCCGACGAGTACACCGGTTTCGCTTTTGGCTGGGGGGTAGAGCGAACTTACTCCCTCAAGGAAGGGCTGAATTTGGATGACATCCGGCTGCTTTACGGCACCGACCTGAGGTTTTTGGAGCAATTTTAATTTATAAATATGAACATTCTCATTCCACATCACTGGCTGCTTACACATCTGGATACCGATGCAACTCCTCCTGACATTCAGGAAAAATTGTCCCTATCCGGACCGTCAGTGGAACGAGTCTACGAAAGGGAAGGCGACAGCGTCTACGACATCGAGGTGACCACCAACCGGGTAGACAGTATGTCAGTTCGCGGCATTGCCAGGGAAGCGGCGGTGATTTTAGAGCAATTTGGGATTCGGGCGGGTCTCAAAGAACCTGATTACCATCAAATCAGCCTGGAACCTGATTTACCGGAGAGTGAACAGTTGCCGCTGCCGGCAATCCGCAACAACCCCGCCGTCTGTGGCCGGATCATGGCAATTGTCCTCAAAGACGTCGACCGCACTCCAACCCCAGAACGGATGGCCCGGCGCCTCCGCCAGGTAGACATGAACATTCATGACAGCATCATTGACATCACCAACTACATAACCCATGAAGTCGGCCACCCGGTACATGCCTTTGATTACGACAAAATCATGGCTCTGGGCGGGGAAATTATTGTCAAAGAAGCTGAGGCCGGCAAGGCTTTTACCACCCTGGACGGGTTGGAATACCATACAGTTGGCGGCGAGGTTGTGTTTGAAAACCCCGACGGTGTCATTATCGACCTGCCTTCAATTAAAGGCACGCTCAATTCCTCAGTTGACGAAAACACTCGCAATATCCTGCTACTAATTGACTCAGTCGAGGCCAGCAAAGTCCGGTTTGCCTCAATGACTCACCAGATCAGGACTGTGGCAGCGCAGCTAACAGAGAAAAATGTGGACCCCCACCTGGCGCTGCCTACTTTGCAATTGGGAGTAAAACTCTATCGCGAGCTCTGCGGGGCGCAAGTGGCTAGCCAACTCTTTGATGATTTTCCGCACCAGAGGGAGCCAGAGGCGGTATTTTTGACCTTTTCCCGGCTTGAGGAGTATCTGGGTGTTGCACTTGACCCGAAACGAATTTCGGACATTCTGGTGTCTCTGGGATGCCAACTGAACGAGAGAGAGAATGGGGTAGAGGTCCAACCACCTACTTACCGCCCGGATTTACAGATTCCTGCCGACCTGATAGAAGAAATTGCCCGTATTTATGGCTATCACAACTTGCCGAGCCAGTTGATGGCCGGTGAGATTCCACTGCAACTGCAAGACGGTGTGGATTTTGCCCTGGAAGAAAAGATTGCCCAATTCTTAAGCAACATTGGCTGGCAGGAAATCTATAGCTACTCGCTAGTCAGCCAGGAGTTGGCTGATCAGTCCGGTTTTGCGGCAGCAGATCATTTAAAATTGGAAAACCCCCTGACCGAAGACCAGGTTTACTTGCGCCGATCCTTATGGCCATCGCTAAACCGGTTTTTGTCAGAAAATCCGGCTGCCGCCGGTGTTTCCGTCTTTGAGATAGCTAATACCTACTTGCCGGTGGCGGGGGATCTGCCGCGCCACGAGCTGCGGCTGGGCATGGTTTCGGCCAAACCTTACCGTCGAGTCAAAGGCGATCTCGAGGCATTACTGCGACATCTTTTCCTTGACGAACTGATTGTCAAACCTCAAGAAGGCGTCCACCGCCAGGAGGGAGATCTGTTTGTGAAGGTGGGCGGCCGCGAGGTACTCATCGGCAGCATTTTTATCCTACCAAGGCAGCGGACTGGCATCGACATCCTGATTTCGGCGCTAAGCGGAGCGGCCGCCGGCTATCCACGCCTGGTGCCGCTGCCCAAGTCAGCGCCGGTAATAGAGGACATGACATTTACCTTGCCCGAGAAAACCTACGCCGGCCAGGTCCTCGAAACTATCCGGGAACAAGCGGGCGCCATTGCCAAAGTTGAACTCAAGGATATTTTCGGCCAAAACTTCACCTTTACCTTGACCTACAGCAGCCCGAACCGAGCAATTAGCAGCGAGAAGATCAAACCCATCCGCCAGAAGATTGCCGATACACTGCTGGAAAGATATGGCGCCCATCTGGTAGGCGAGGTTTAACCAGTAAGACTCAACAACAACATGAAAGTGCCCGCATTTTTATACAGAAAACGCAAGGAAAATATGACAACATCAAATGCACAGCCTGATGAAATCAACAATTCTGCCAACTCTCCTGACCTAGATGAGGTGCTGACCCGAGGGGTAGTAGAGGTTTTGCCAGACAGAGAGTCGCTTGCCAAACTGATGCGAGAGCGAAAAATCCGAGTCTACTTGGGAATTGATCCCACCGGATCGCTGCTCACCCTCGGCCACAGCGTAGTCTTAAGAAAGCTGCAACAACTTGCCGACCTCGGCCATGAGGTCATCTTGCTTATCGGCAACGGCACTGTCCGCATCGGCGATCCCACCGGCAAGGATGAAACCAGGCCAGTTCTCACGGATGAGACCATCCGCGAGAACTTTAAAAACTGGAAGGAACAAGCCAACAAAATCCTCGACTTCTCAAAAATTGAAATCCGCTACAACGGCGACTGGCTCGACAAGCTTACCTACCAAGATATCGTCAAGCTGATGGCCAAAACCACCATTCAACAACTGCTGGAACGCGACATGTTTCAGGAACGGATGGCAGCCGGTCGGCCAATTCATGCCCACGAGCTCATTTATCCGTTGCTGCAGGGATATGACTCCGTAGTCATGGACGTAGACCTGGAGATTGGCGGTACCGACCAGACTTTTAACATGATGATGGGTCGGCAACTGCAAAAAATCTACAACAACCGAGAAAAGTGGGTGCTGACTACACCTCTGGTCGCCGGCAGCGATGGCCGTAAGATGAGCAAGTCACTAGGCAATTATATCGCTCTGACAGAGGAGCCTAACGACATGTATGGCCGACTGATGAGCATCACTGATAGCCAAATTATCGAGTACTTCGTGCTGATGACCGATGTCCCTCTCCAAGAAATCAAGCAAATGGAAGAGGAAATCGCCGCCGGGACTAATCCCATGGCCTTCAAGAAGCAGCTTGCTTACACCATTACTGCCATGTACCACACTCAGAAAGCTGCTCAGGCTGCTCAAGAGCATTTTGAAACCACAGTTCAGGGTTCAGGCCTGCCTGCAGATATGCCGGAAGTAACTGTCAGTGCTAAAAGCCTGTCGGTTTTACAGCTTTTAACAGAACTTTTGCCTCACGAAAGCAAGAGCCAGCTGAAAAGATTAATTGAACAGGGGGGAGTAGAGCTGTTGCCAGCCGGCCAAAAGCCAACTGATCCTTTCACAATGGTAGAAATCAGTGATGGCATGGTGGTCCGCGCCGGTAAACGCCAGTACTTCAAAGTCGTTTTGTAACATTAAACAAAATAATTGAGCAATTGAAAAACAATTGAGGCCAAAATGACAAAAAAAACTAAACAAATCATCATTAAGATATTCGCAGTTTTGTTTATCATCGGCATGGTTGTCAGCAGTTTTGCCAGCGCCATTTTTTTGATCTAGAAAAATTGAATACACATCAGATACACTTTAGAGCCTAAATTAAAGTTATAAGTCTTTAGCAGAGTTGGCTATTGACTGCTAATTTATTCCGGATTATAATTTTCACTCTGCATCAAGCTTTTTTTGATGCTCTTTTATCTTGTTTGATATTTTTTGATTGCTATTGATAGAGCTTTTCAATACTATAAAGACAGCCGTGACCCGTCTATACTAGGTCATATGTACTCACTGGAAACTAAGTTGACGGCGGTACGAGGTATTGGACCGCAACTATTTCAAAAACTTTCCGCCATTGGCATCATCACCGTTCGCGATTTACTGCTGCAATTGCCGCTCCGCTACGAAGATAGATCGCACTTTGTGAAGATCGCGGAACTACCGGCAGATGAACTGGTGACCGTGCAAGCAAAAGTCTTAGATACTAGTCAGTTCTATCGCAATGGTAAAAACATCCAAACTGCCACCGTCGCTGATGAAACCGGCCGGCTGAAGCTGATGTGGTTCAATAACCGCTTCATTTTGAGCAACTTAAAAAAGGGACAGGAGTATTTATTCAGCGGCAAATACAATTCTCGCTTCCGCAACATGACTCAACCGGCATTTGAGGCGCTCAAAGCCGACACCCTGCATACCGGCCGGCTGGTGCCGCTGTATTCCAGCACTTTGCCGCTGCAACAAGGCACGCTGCGGCGGGTGCTCAAACACATTTTGGACGAGCTTTACAGCATTGAAGACCCGGTGCCGGAGATAATTTCCGCCCAGCAGCTTAATGCCAACCTGCCTGATTTCAAATCGGCAGTCTCGGCATTGCACTTTCCTGACAGTATTGAACAGGTTGCCGGCGCCCGTGAGCGGCTGGCTTTGGAAGAGTTCTTGGCGATCATGAGAGCATCTGCCCGGATTAAGGAGGAGTGGCGCCGGCTGCAGAGCGCACCAGCGATCCCGGCAGTGGGGGAGGACAACAGAAAACTAGACCTTGAGCAAGAACTGCCGATACCAGCCAATCTGCCGTTTATCCTCACCGGCGCCCAAGAAAAAGCCGTCCGGGAAATACTTGATGATATGGCCAAGAAAACTCCCATGAACCGGTTGCTGGTCGGAGATGTAGGTTCGGGCAAAACCGTAGTGGCGGGAATTGCTGCTGCCCAAACCATCAAAGCCGGCTGGAATGTTGCCCTGATTGCGCCGACGCGGATATTAGCAGAGCAGCATACAGAGACATTTGCCAAACTTTTTCCGGATTTAGAAGTAGTGTTGTTTACTGGGCAAACTAAAAAACCTGCCGCTGCCAAAACAACCCCCGTTGTTTATGTCGGCACTCACGCTGTCATCAACAAACTGCCCGAAGTGAAACCAGGGTTGATTATTTATGATGAACAACACCGCTTTGGGGTCCGCCAACGGTCTGAGGCAACCGGACTTGAAGACATGCCGCATCTTCTGACTATGTCGGCAACGCCTATTCCCCGCAGTTTAATGCTGACAATTTTTTCCCATCTGCAAATGTCCTACATAGATGAAATGCCCGCCGGCCGGCTGCCGGTCACCACTTGGCTGGTGCCGGAAAAAAAGCGCCATGGCGCTTATGACTGGCTGGCAGAGGAACTGCAAAAAACATCCGGACAAGTTTTTCTGGTTTGCCCGTTCATCGACCCGTCAGAGGATGAAGCTTTTGCCCAAGTTGCTGCGGCCAGCAGCCGTTACCAGGAACTAAGTGATTATTTTGCCAATCGTCGACGGAGCAAGCAGAACCAGCAGCTCCAAATTGCCTTGCTGCACGGCCGGATGAAGAAAAACGAGCAAGCAGAAGTAATTGACCGCCTCTACAGCGGCCGGGTGGATATCTTGGTGACAACACCGGTGGTGGAGGTGGGCGTAGACCTACCCAAGGCAAATATCATTGTCATCGAATCGGCCGAACGTTTTGGACTGGCCAGCCTGCACCAGCTTCGGGGCCGGGTAGGTCGGGCAGGGCAGGAAAGCTACTGTCTCCTATTTACCAACGCCAAATCCGGACCAGCCCGCGAGCGCCTCAAGGCTTTTACCGCCATCCATGACGGCCGCAAGCTAGCAGAACTAGATCTGCAGAACCGCGGCTCAGGCGAGATTTTTGGCACCGTCCAAAGCGGTTTTTCCAACCTGCAATTCGCCTCGTGGACAAACCTGGAACTGATTGGCATTGCCCAAAAAATTTTTGACCAGTTGTCGCCGGACTGGAAACCGCTGTTTGCGGCCAAAGAGGTGCCGCCGGACGATGTGCCTTTGGCCAACTAACCAAGCCAACTAATTACCAGATAAGATTGGCTTGTGTTTCTGGGTTCAGTACACTATAATCACCACCTGATCTTCCCCAAGAAGAAATGGTATACTAAGAATTCTTAATCAAGAAAACTCATTAGGCACTTACATAGCAATAAAGAAGAAAGAGGCATTATGGGAGCACTACCTAAGAATAAAATCACTCGGGCTGAGCGGGGCAAGCGCCGCCGCGGCAACCGGCCAACCATCATTAAAGACGCGACAACTGCATCAGTGCCACTGCACAAACGCGGTTTGGTCGCTGAATTCTTGCAAGCGATCGGCATAAAATCCGCCAATGACGTTTCTGAGGCTGCTAAGACTGCAAAACCTGAGAAAAAAGCCAGGGTCAACAAAGCCGCCGCCGCCGCCATTAAACCGGAAGTGGCAGAAAAGGCACCCAAGCTTCAAGCGCCAAAAGCCAAAAGAACCGCCCAAAAGAAAATCGGCTAAAACTTAATCATCAGGCTTGAGGAAAAAACAGCGCCGCCCTGCATGACAGAACCAATTGATCCACGCCACCAACGCCGTATCGAAATCATGCAACAGGTGTTTGCCTGTACATTTACAGAGACTAATCTACAGAACTGCTTAGCTGAGCAGCAGGGAACGGTTCTGGAAATATTAAAAAATTTAGAAAATCTTGACAAAGAAATCAGTGCAGCCGCTTCGGAAAGGCCGCTATCAGAAATCAACAAAGTAGACTTGGCAATTCTCCGGTCAATTCTTCATGAAGCCCGCAGCGCCAAGACTCCAAAAAAGGTTTTGATCAATGAAGCCGTGGAGTTGGCCAAACAATTTGGCTCAGACAGCTCCTCGCGTTTCGTCAATGGAGTCCTGGCCAAATTACTACTTGAGAATAAATAGTACTAGTATTAGTGTTAAAAAGATGTCAACCAACAACACCGCACCAGATGAAGTTCTCTCTCAAGTGCAGGAAATCCTGGCTGAGATGACCGGCAATGATATTGCCGAAATTGGTCCGCAGGCTTTGCTTGAGGATGAACTGGGTGTGACACCAGTCGATTTTTCCCGGATTATTGCCAAACTCAACACGCAATTTGATATAAACCTAGATGCCCGCGAACTGATGGACGAGGAAATCTCTACCGTCAAGGAATTGGCAATGATAGTCCGCGAGGAAGCTGAGCTTGGCTAGCCTTTAATCCAGCTCAACATCCAGGCATCAAGGTCGACTGTGCTATGCAATTACCCGATTTCCAACAAAAAGATCTCCTAAAAAACGCCTTGACTCACCGCAGCGCTCTCAATGAAGGCAGCGAATTCCACCAATCCAACGAAAGGCTGGAGTTTCTGGGCGATGCTGTCCTGGAATTAGCCACCACCGAGTATCTTTATCATCGCTATCCCGACACTCAGGAGGGCTTGCTAACCGCCTACCGCAGTGCCCTGGTGAAAACAACCACTCTGGCAGAAGCAGCAATGGAGCTGGGAGTAGGGGAGAAAATTTTTATGAGCAAAGGCGAGGAGGCTACCGGCGGCCGCGAAAACGCCAGCTTACTCGCAGACACCATGGAAGCCATCATCGGCGCCCTATACCTGGACCAAGGCTATGACGCGGCCGCCAAATTCCTGGAAGAAGTCCTGTTTTTCCGCTTTGATGACATTCTCAAGAAAAAGCTTTACAAAGATGCCAAGAGCCATTTGCAGGAAGTGGTTCAAGCCCAGGGCTATGAAACCCCGATTTATGAGGTTGTCAGTGAAGTTGGGCCGGATCATGACAAGGAGTTTACCGTCCGGGTGTTAATTGGCGGTCAAGCCGCAGCGCTCGGCACCGGCCGCAGCAAACAGCTGGCCCAACAAGATGCCGCCCGCAAAGCTTTGGAAAGATATGAGTAAGTGGTGGGTTTTTGTCGCAGCTTGTTTATTGTACGTCCGCACTCTCACTTTTGATTACACTTTTCTGGATGATAACGCATTGATTTTGGAGCGGTTGGACTTTTTGCAAAATCTTGGCAATCTTGGCAAGATTTTCACTCTGCAAGTTTTTTACTCGCCCATAGGCGGCTTTTATTACCGGCCGCTGCTGACGCTCTCTTTTATGCTTGATGCCATTTGGGGAGGTGGCGGCTTGTGGGCTTTTCACCTGACCAATATTTTTCTGCACGGCGGCGTTTCTGTGTTGGTGGCCGCGGTGCTGGAGAAATTTGGTTACCGGCGCGGGCTGAGCATCGCGCTCGGCCTGGTATTTGCCGTCCATCCCATGCTGACGCAGGCGGTAGCTTGGATTCCCGGCCGCAACGATTTGCTCTTGGCAGCTTTTTGCCTGGGAGCTCTTTGGTTTTTGCTGAATTATTATCAAAAACAGAGCTGGCAAAATCTGGCTGGTTTTGGATTGCTGTTTTCAGCGGCAATTTTTACCAAGGAAACAACGCTGGCTCTGCTGCCTCTGATTGGCCTCTATGCTCTCTACAAAAGGCAAGCAACCAGAGATATTATTCGCAAAGATGGCATCAGGCTTTATTTGCTTGGCATCGGCTTATTGGCGGTGTTGGGAGTCTGGTTTCTGCTACGGTCGATAGCGCTTGCCCTGTCGCCGGGATATCCGCTTGGTATTGTCATCACCAGTTTTTTGGCAAATTTCAAAGCGGTATTTTTGTATTTGGGTAAATTTTTCTGGCCAGCCGGTTTGTCTGTGCTGCCCACTTTGCTCGACAGTTCTCTGCTCCCTGGTTGGGTGGCAGCTGGCGTGCTGGGAGCTCTGCTAGTCTGGTTGGCAACAAAAAAACGCTGGTTGGCTTTTTTTGGTGCGGCCTGGTTTTTGGCGTTTTTATCGCCGGCATTAATCCGACCCAATCTGGAATATATTTCCGATTTCCTGGAACATCGGGCTTATCTGCCGGCGGTAGGGTTATTGCTGATTCTGGCGGAATTTTTCACTCATACTGGCAAGCGGGTGGGGCAGGCAACTACGGCGTTGGTGCTGCTAAGCTTGCCTCTGGCTTATCTGGCATTTGACCACAGCCAGGTCTTTGCCGACCGGATGACTTTCTGGACAAATGCCGCCGCCCACTCACCCCACCACCCGCTGACACACAAAAACCTCGGTGCGATGTACTACCTCGACGGCAGGCACCAAGAGGCGGCGGCTTCCTACCACCGAGCTTTGGCACTTAATCCAAAAGAACCTATGATCTACAACAACTTGGGTTTAATTTACATGGCAGAAAACAACTTTTCCCAAGCCGAAGAGGCTTACGAAAAAGAACTGGAAATCAATCCTTATTACGAAAATGCCCTCATCAACTACGGGTTGCTGCGCTATCACCACCAGCAAAACGCCACCGGCGCCGCGGAGTTATGGCAGCAAACTATTGCTATCTATCCCGACTCGGCTTCAGCTTATCAGTTGCTGATCAATCTTTATTTGCAGGAGAATAATGCCACTGCCGCTGCCTCCCTTACCAATCTAGCTCGCAGCAGGGGAATCAATCTTAATTATTAAAAACCTAGCAACTGCTTGAGTAAACCTGGTCTGTAGCGTATAATTGCTATTCTGTCAGAACGAAAAGATCAGAAATCGGAGCTGCAGCTTCCAGCTCCACCAATAAAACAATAAGGACATAACGCTTATGCTGAAAATTAAATTAGCTCGGTTTGGTAAGAAAAACCAGCCGCACTATCGGATTGTTGTCAATGAGGCCCGCTCCAAACGCGACGGCAAATACATTGCGCTACTGGGTCACTATGCTCCGGTTCAGGAACCAAAAATTCTGGAGATAGACCTCAAAGCCTACCAAGAATGGATTGCCAAAGGCGCCCAACCCACCGAGACCGTGGCTGCTTTGGCCAAACGTTTAGAATCCGGCAATCCTTTCCCGGCCAAGAAAGCCCGACCTTCCAAGAAAGCCAAAGCAAAAGCTGCTGCACCAGCAGAAACGGCTGTTAAAGAAGAACCGGCAACCGAGGAAGTCGCTGAGCAAACAGACGCAGAGGCAACCGAGACAGCAACTGCAGCAGAAACTGCCGAGGCAGCTGCTGAAACAGAAGCTAAATCAGAATAATAATTCGTGCCCAACTAATCCGGCACTTTCAAGAAGGAAAACATGAAAAACCTGCTTGAGTACATTCTCATCCACTTGGTTGAACATCCTGAGGAAGTTTCTATTGTAGAGGAACCCGGCGAGCGCGGCACCACTTTTTTCATTCATGTCCATCCTGATGACGTCGGCCGAGTAATCGGCAAAGGCGGCTCAGTTATCCACGCTATCCGCAATATTGGCAAAATCCGGGCTCTCAAAGAGGGCATCCACGCCCAAATCACCATCGCAGATTAAGCCACTATTGCTGTTAATACTCAGCAAGCGGAAAATTTTCTAGTTCAAGAAAAGAATTGGGTCAGCGCCGAAGAGGTCCTCTAGACCGCCGTCGGTGATTCCTTCCGGTATTGGCAATTCATTCAGTTCAAATGAACTCAATTCATTCAAGACAAACAGGTCCTGGTCTGCCAACACGGGTAGGGGAGCGTCCACCGTGGTTTTGATTGTCTGCGTAAAGAAGAAGGTGTTCAGGGTCAGCTCGGCTTGCGCCTCGGTTTCGCCAGCTCTTTCGGAAGACACCGAAAGCTTAACTATCGTGGAAAACGGCGATATTTTTTCTATGCCGCTCAAGAAACGATGCAGATTTTCCCGTGGTCCCCGAACACTTAGTGTCAAATCCATCACATCCACTCCTTGGCTGTTCTGAGAAGCGCGCCGGCGAGCATTTTCAGCATTCAACTCAGCGCTGTCAGTTGCCACCAAACCAGGGCTTAGCTGCAACTCGGTAATTTGGATTTGTTCGGAAACCGCCACCATATTCAGGTTGGTCAACAGTTCCAACAGCGGTTTTTTGGAAGGAAGCGCCCGGTTAATAATGTCTACCTGAGAAAATTCCGGCGTATAACGTACATTTTCCAACTGCGCCAACTTCTGCTCAAGTTTTTCCAACTTGGGCGCCATCTGATTGCCCTCAAGCCGCAGCTCGTTGGCGGCTTGCAGCTGGGGAATAATCCCAGCCAGAACAATTATCCCTGCGCCTAGAGCCAGCAAAATCGTAAAAACCAAGTAATTCCGGGTATGCCAGAAAATCTTTAGGTTGAATGGTCGTTTGTCTTTTGCTGTTGGCATTACTGGCTAACTCCCCTGGTAGGCGATTCATCTTTAAACGTCACCGTCAGATGAACAGTATAAGCGCCGTCTGATCCCCGCCGCAAATTATTCTTGGTGATACTTGCAAATCTAGAAATCACATCTTCACGATTCAAGGTTGCAAATACTTCCTCAATCTTAAAAACACTCGGAGCAACAATTGAAAAAACCAGTTCGTCGCTGTTGCTGCTGGTGTAATCAATACCGCTCACTTCAATACCGGGGCCAAAAATTTCATTAAAGAAAATCAGTGCTTCCTGCTTCTCCTTTCGTTTGCCAAACAATTGGCCAAGGGCTTTGAGTTTATGAACAAAAACCGTGTACTCTGCCTCCAGATCCTCATGACTGAGAATGGCAGCTCGGGTTTGTTCTTGGTGGTTCTCCAGACGGTCGAGGCGGTAGAGAAAAAACAGCCGGCCAGCCAGTGTCAATAAAAAGATTGCAAAAATTACACCTAGCACTATTAAGGCGTAACGGAAATATACCCTGTCTTGTTGCTGTGCCTTGGTCAGTTCGCGGCGGGCAGCGCTGACAAAGTTAATGGTTTTTGCCATATTTTTATAATTCCCTCATCAAGAGACCCATGCAGATAGCCATGCTGGCATGATTGATGTTCTCAGGAATGTTCGCCTCAATGCCGGTAAATGGCGCAGCCACCAACACCTCGGTACCCAATTCCTTGGTAACGTGCTGGACCAAGCCCGGCAGCGCAGCCGTGCCGCCAGCCAGAACTACCCGCTGTACAGTTTCTTGAGGATGTTGATTGACAAAGAACTGGACAGATTTTTTTAACTCACTTACTAACATATTTACCGCCGGCAACAAAGCAGCGCTCAGCTTGCCTTGGAACTGGCTCTCGTCCAAACCATAGGTGCGCTTGTACTGTTCAGCTTGCTGGGCATCCAGGCCAACCGACTGCTCCAAGGCGCGAGTCAGCAGCTGGCCGCCATTCATGTGAGAGATGGCAAACTGAAACTCACCGGCATACACCATAAGGATATCCATAGAACTGGCGCCCAAATTCACTACCAGGGTATTGGGATCCGTTCTGTCAAATTGAAGCGAGCGCATCAAAGCAATACCCTGAGTTTCCACCAGGCTGGGTTCGATGCCAATGGCATGGAAGACAGCCACAAATCTCTCAATCATCTGCTTGCGGGCGCCAACCAACAGAACCCGCATCGGGGTTTTATCATTTTTCTGCGGCCGGAAAAGTACCTGATATTCCAAAGACAACTCCTCCGGCGGAATGGGAATATGCTGCTCAGCTTGCCAGTTGATGGCAGAAGCCAATTCTGCGTCCGAGAGCGGGGGAATTTCAATTACTTTGCTGGAAACCACCGACTCCGGCAGCGCCAAGCGGACATCGGAACGGGGAAGATTGTAATCGTTGATAACGGCATCGATCAATGCCGCCATTTTGTCCATAGAGGCATCGTCGGTAGGCAAAGCCAAACCGGTAGTATTAAAAACCTCGGCGACTTTTTCGACGGTAACACTTTTACCAGGTTTGCCGCTGAGGGCTTTAATCGAATAAGTACCGATATCAAGGGCTAGGGCAGGCATATTTTCCAGTGTACTTTTTACTGTTGTTGTATTGCTCCCCCAGGAGAGTAGAGCGCATATTCAAGGAAGCGCGGCGCCCGGGGTTGGGTGCGCAAGGCTTGAATGATTTGTTGCTGGGTGTCTTCGCCTTCGGCTGTTTGAGATTCTGCGACTGAACGAATAAGGTGGGTTAGGTTTTGCCCACCAGAAACCGACAGATTAGTGTCGAGGTATAGGGGCTTGATTAGAACGAGGACATCATCATCAAGTGTATTCAGGTTGAATCTGTACCTATAATCTCCAGTATCCTCTGCAGCATTAAAGCTGTGGAAACCGTCCCCCACACGTGAATCACAGGGCGGACTGGCTGAGGTATACCTTACCGTCACATCACCCGTTGCGTCTTGAGAATAAATTGAAAAAAGTAGGGCAGCAGCGTCACAGTTTATACTGTCAGCCCACCTTAATGTTAGTTGCTCGCCGCCTGCCACTTCAATAGCTACGGAATCACCTTGAGGCACTCTGGTCGTCAATTGTCCCTGCGGCTCAATTGAGACATCCGTGTCAATTTGATCAGCAACCCGAAGATCTGAAAACTCCTCTGGTTGTTCTCCAAATTCTCCTTTGGAGAGAGCTTCCTCGACGCCGCTCTCAGCCGCGTTAAAAACCCGCGTTGACTCAGCTTCTTGGTCAGAAATAAACAGCTCTTCGGCAACTTGCGCGCCCTGAGACAAACCGATAGTCAAGAGCACTACCGCAATCAAAGCAACGGCTGCAGCCACGACGCCGCTTTGGGAGGTGTTTTCTCGACCGGACTGATGCCAACGAAAAATTGAGGACATAGCAAACACAAGTATTATTACTGCACCCATCATACGCTAAAAGCTCTGGTTGATGCAACAGTGCATTCTGGGGTTTTCTCGGCGGGAATGTGGGAAAGGATACCGACAGGAAAAACAAAATAGGGTAGGGCGAAACCAAAAACCTACTCGTGGTATTCTTCGTTTTCTTCCATGTCTTTTTCAATCAGATTTCGGAGATAGACCGAGCGGGGGATTTTCTTCTCTTTGGAGATCCAGTCGAGGTAGTTGCCGATAGCGGGGGAAATGAAGAAATTAAAGCGGACATCTTGGTGGCTGGAAGCGTAATCTAGCGCATCAGCGAGCACCGTTTCCAGGTTGCCATCATTGTAAGGTGCCAAAAGCAGCAAGTCGCCGCCTTCGTCGCGGAGCACATGCGGCCGGTGGCCTTCCTCATAAAGGGCGATTACTGGTTTTCCCAAAGAAAGGGCTAGAGAAATTTCCTGGCCGATACCAAGACTTTGCCGCGAGACCTCAACCAAAACAAGGTCAGCGAGTTTTTTCATCTTTGTAAGTTCGCGCTGAGCCCTGATGGCTTCTTTTTCAGATTGCGAGCGGTATATTCCTGAATCCTTCTCAAGGAGTTCTTCGGGAAAAACACTGTGGCCTTGTGACTTAAGATGTTTAATTATCCGGATGCAATTTTTCCGCAGCTGATCGTCCATCTGGCTCAAGGATACCGAAAAGTAAATCTTCATGAGGCTATTTTAGCACCCAGAGGTTACTTTTTCTTCTGGAAATAGTAGTGGTGGCGGACTGGCCGTCCCTGCAAAAATAAATCCTCACATTCCTCATTAAGTTTGCCGGGTACTGCTTCGAACTGGTACTTAGCTTCCTGATATCTGTCGGGCAAGTGAGGGCGTATTTTCATAGATCCAGTGCCATCTAGATCAGGGCCATAGACAACTCTCTTAAAATGATTAAGCAGAATTGCCCCATGACACATCGGACAAGGCTCATAAGTGACATATAGTGTAGCCTCATGGCCGCGTTCTGCCAAAATATCGGCTACCTTCTCTATAGCATCAATTTCCGCATGACAGATTTTGTTATTCTTAGAATAAACCTGGTTATAACCACGGGAAATTATTTCATCATCAAGGACTATGACGCAACCGACCGGCCAGTTGCCGGTCTCAAGCGCTTTTTCGGCTTCTTTCAAAGCCTCCTTCATGAAAAAACATCTCTGTCTTCGTTTTCAAGCATTTTAAAAAAATTATTTGTGTATCAGTTATTGCCTGGAGTATCAGCAATGTATGCAGGGTATTGTATCATGAGTCCGGACAATGTAGGTGCTCAATATTTGGGTGCTGTGAAGTGAAACGAT
>DBRK01000010.1 GCA_002306315.1 Patescibacteria group bacterium UBA1370
AGAGCAGACATGAAAATGATTATAGCAGAAGCGGTGTTTAATAAAATCTAATAAAATAACATCAGGGCATTTGCTGTTCTGATAACTATCACTTATACTGAATAGGTGTGGAAAAGACTCTTATTTTTGGTAATTATCAGCATCGTTATAGGTGGATGTACCTATCAAAATCCCGTTATTCCTGGATTAAAAAAGCCGATAGATAATACCCCAGCACCCAGCGGTTACTTTGAGGACCCAAATTGTGGCATAGAGAGCTGTCACGGACTCGAGGACATCACTTGCGGAAAAAATATTCCCAAGTACTGTACCTTGGAGTATTTGTATGAAGATTTTTGCAGAAGTTTTGTGAGGTGTGAGGTAATCGATGGCAAATGTAAAAAAATTGAGAGCCCAGAATTTTTTGCGTGCAAGAATTGTATGGAAAATTGTTCACAGTTTACAGGAGAACAAACTTCTACATGCAAAAAGGATTGCAGTCGCAAGTTTGGAGACCCATTACTTCGGGAGATTGTTCCAGAAGAGATTGCTCCAGAATAAGTAAATTCATAAGCTGAACAAACTAGCTGATTTAAACAATTATTACACCACCATCATAAACGGATTTTAACTTTCACTTATAGAGTATAATTACTAAACATGTTGGGAAAAATTCAAAAACGGATTGCTGTCATTGCTTTTTTTATAGGTCTGAACCTGGCGCTTGGTGCGTATTTTTTGACCGAGGCTAAGATCGGTATTCCTGTGCCGGTGGCGCAGATACTGAGCCGTTGGGGAGTCCTGCCGCAACAGGCTTCATCGTCTTTGGAAGAAGTGGTGACACCTCGCCAACCATTGCCGGATTTATCCAGCCCGGGAGTTATTGAGGCCATCAACGCTTACCGCAGCAGCCGTGGTTTGGCGCCGCTGGCTACAGATGCTAAGCTGACAGCCGCCGCCGAAGAGTTGATGGCTTTAAGTGAAAAGGCCGGCTATGATCGGGGCGCTGATTTTGAACCAGGCGCACTGGAAGCTGCCCTCAAGAAATCCGGCTACACTTATGAGTGGGTGAGCCACAATGCCTTGACCGGGCCGGTGACAATCAACTCGTTTATGACATCGCTTTTGCAAAACCGGGAACAGACTGAGACTGTCGAAAATGAAAAGTTTGAAGATATCGGTGTGGCAGCGTCAATAGTGACCACACCTGAGCACGGTGAGCTCGGTGTGGTTATTCAACTGCTGGGCAAGAAGGCTGCAGAAAGCGGCAGTCGCGGCCGGATTACCAATCAGTCTGAGGTGCGGGAGATCCCTGACCAGGAAGTTGTCGATGCTTTGAATGCCTACAGGGACACACACGGTTTTCGGGCACTGGCCGTTAATGACCACTTGTGCACTTACGCCGAGAAACGAGCCGCGGACCTGAAAGCTTATGGGGGTTTGGATGGTCATGAAGGTTTTAAGAAAGATTTTGAAGACCCCGACAACTTGCCTCCGGGAATAGAAGAGTACCCACGGGCAGGTAAGTTTGCTGAAAACTTGGCGCACCAGTTTTGCAAAAATATGCAGACCGGTGAGTCATTTGTGGCTCAAAATGGCACTTCTTTGATTGAGTGGTGTTTTGATTCGTCCACCAAAGGACACCGTGAGGCGCAGTTAAGTCCGGATTTTCGCAATGTTTGTGTCCGTCATGCGGATAACATGTATGTGGTGATTTTTGCGGAGTAGGTTCGACCTGACAGGCAAGTCTTGTCGGGAAATAGCGTTTTTTGTTGATGTCTACCAGGCGGATATTTACTTCCAATTTTCTCTGATGTATGCGTCTAATTCTGCTTTTATTGCCGGGTGGTTTTTGGCCATTTCCAGATTAGCTTGGAGCCAGCCGGCCACATAGCCGCCATCCAGGTATTGGCCGCGGGGTGTGTGGATGGTCACCGGCGCTTGCTCTGCCAGAAGATTAATGCTGTCGGTGATATAAAGTTCTCCTGTTTGTGGGTTGGCTTGCTGGCGGTCGATTATTTCAAAAATAGCCGGTGTCAAAATATACTTGCTGATGTTGGCCAGGTTGGAGGGCGCAGTACCGGGTGTCGGTTTCTCGATCAGGCGTTTGAGAAAGGGGTGGCCGTTTCTGTATTCCAGCTCGGCTACACCGTATTTATCCAGCAAGCTGTCTGGTTTTTCTATGCAAGTGACCAACCCCACCGCCCCGGTGGTCTCAAAAATATCGATCATGGCAGCGGCTTCGGAAGAGCCGTCTGGGTCATAAATCAGATCATCACCCATAAAAACCAGGAAAGCGTCCTCGCTCTCCAGTTGTTCTTGCGCCAGGCGGACAGGCACGGCCGTGCCGTACTGGCTGGCATCGGGCTGTTTGATGAAGGTATATCGGACGCCGTTGTGCACCGGCTCCACAAACCGGTAGAGCTCGGGTTTGCCCCGGTCGTGCAGATACTGCTCGAGGCGTTTATTTTCCATGTAAAAATGTTTAACCTGAATGTTGTGTTCTGAGACAATAAAAATGATCTCTTCAATACCAGCCTTGATGCAGTCCTCAACCACATAATCAATCAGTGGCCGATTAAGGACCGGCAGCATTTCTTTTTGAATTGTTTTGGTGATCGGCAGGAAACGAGTACCAAAGCCTGCCGCAGTGATAAGAGCTTTTTTGATTGCCATAACACTCCCGATTGTAAGTGCAAAGAGCAATTTCGTCTAGGCAAGTTTACCTTTTTATTACCAATGTATTAATGAGTCCCCATGAAGCCAGGCTAGTATGATGCCAGTATGGAAAAGTACTACACTAGGCCGAAAACTGAAATAGTCGGCTTCTATTGCTTTATCTCCGACCGGCCCAAGAAAGAGGAGCGGCCGGAGCGGCGACGGCCACGGTGGTTGGAGGGTGTGCTCCAGGAGTGGCGGAAATACTCCCATGTGCCGCTTTTCCACCAGCCGCACTTTGTCTAGCATGTTCTGTCGGTAAAGAACAGGTTGCATCTTGCTGTGCAGAGCGCTATGATACCAACATATAACTATAAGGATATCCAAAATATATGAAAAGATATCTTTTTTTCATCCCCTTGGTATTTTTGAGCGGTGCAGTTCTTGCCGCCTGCACTCACAACGATGAACCTGAGGCAATTCCTCAAGAAAATGCTGCTCAAGTAGAAGTGCTGACTGCTCCGATTGCCAATCGCCAGACCGGCGGCGCCAGCGGCCAGGCTGCCTTGACCCGAGCTGATACCGACCGAATTACTGC
This sequence comes from Patescibacteria group bacterium UBA1370, assembly GCA_002306315.1. Taxonomy (GTDB): domain Bacteria; phylum Patescibacteriota; class Microgenomatia; order UBA1400; family PJMF01; genus UBA1370. The sequence continues at coordinate 3,236 of DBRK01000010.1, forward strand.
CTCACTCCAGTTTGACGGCAATTTCACCGCCGAGCAGCCGGTCGAGGCCAAGATCATGGAAGGCAGCTGTGATGCCCCTGGCGATGAAGTCGTCACTCTCGGCGAGATCCGCGGCACCCGCCAGGAATTTTCCATCGGCATGTCCATGGAAGATTTGGTCGGCCGCAGCCCCGATCTCATCGTCGCCGTTCCTAATCCCCAGGACGAAGGCCAGTTTTTATCGTGTGGCCAGTTTGCGCAGGCTGCGGCCGCTGACGCCGGCTTGGAATCACCAGCGCCGGATGCAAGTCCGACAACTGTGCCGGGGATTTCACCGACACCTCTCGTTACTCCGGCAACAACACCCGGTGCGACTGCCAATCCTGACACAGTACTTAATCCGGCAATAACTCCCCATCCGCCGGCTGATACGGGCGGGTATTTTTAAGCCAGGAAAAGCTTAGGTAAAGCTTAAGAAAAGTGGGACAATTTTAAAAATTCGTGTGCCCCCGGCGGGAATCGAACCCACATCGCAGGTTCCGGAAACCTATATTCTATCCGTTGAACTACAGGGGC
>DBRK01000005.1 GCA_002306315.1 Patescibacteria group bacterium UBA1370
CAGCCTTTTAGCATTAATAAAGGTGCTATTGATACACCGGAGGCTGTTGACGATTCCGATACTGCCATCGTGCCTCAGGCTGCCTCCCAACCTGCAGCGGCGACTGAGGATGGCGAACTGGGCGACAAGCTGTCGACCCCCAGCGCAGCGAAAATGATTTGGGAATATCCACCGCTGTCGCTGCTGAGCAGTTCGGAGGGCGGAGACGCCGATCGTGGTGATATCAAAGCAAATGCCCAAAAGATAGAAGATACACTGTCTTCTTTTAGCATCAAGGCCAAAGTTGCAGAAGTGAACTATGGTCCTTCGGTTACGCAATACGCCTTGGACATCACCAAAGGCACCAAACTTTCCAAGATTACCGGTTTGTCTACCGATTTGGCATTGGCGTTAGCAGCGCCGGGCGGGCAAATCCGTATTGAAGCACCGATTGCCGGCCGCTCGTTAGTGGGTATCGAGGTGCCAAACCACTCGGCGCAATTTGTGACGCTGCGGAAGATGCTTACCAGTCCGGAAATGAAGAAAAATCCTTCAAAATTGGCTGTGGCGCTTGGCATCAATGTCGCCGGCCAGCCGATGGTGATGGATATTGCCAAACTGCCGCACATCCTTATCGCAGGTGCCACCGGTTCCGGTAAATCAGTGGCCATCAATAGTTTCCTGTGCTCGATGTTGTTTCGCGCCAGCCCGGATGAGGTTAAGTTTATCCTGGTCGACCCCAAGCGGGTAGAGCTGACCGGCTACAACGATATTCCGCACTTGCTAGTACCGGTGATTGTCGAACCTAAGAAAGTGGTGGCTGCCCTGAACTGGGCAACGCACGAGATGGATAGGCGCTACAAACAGCTGGCTGAGGTCGGCGTCCGTAACATCGATGCTTACAACGAGTTGGCCGGTTATGCAGCTATGTATAACATTGTCATCGTTATCGATGAGTTGGCTGATATCATGTTGTTTTCTCCGGCAGAAGTGGAGGAAAGCATCACTCGGATTGCTCAGATGGCCCGGGCGGTAGGTATTCACTTGGTGCTGGCTACACAGCGGCCGTCAGTGGACGTTATCACCGGCCTGATCAAAGCCAATATTCCCGGCCGGATTGCTTTTAATGTCTCATCTATGACCGACTCGCGGGTGATTTTGGATACTCCCGGTGCTGAGAAGCTGCTCGGCCGGGGTGACATGCTTTATTTGCCGCCTGACAAGGCTAAACCAATGCGCGTACAGGGAACTTTTGTTTCTGACCAGGAAATCAACAACTTAATTGACTTTATCAAAGCCCAAGGCCAAAAACCAGCGTATGAAGAAGAGATTACCACTAAATACACCGCTGCTGTCGGGACTGGCGGTGCCAAAACCGGTGCCGGAGCCGGAGACCGCGATGACCTGTTTGACCAGACGGTTGAATATATTGCCAAGTCCGGCAAAGCCACAACCTCCTCTATTCAGCGCCATTTTTCCATAGGTTACAACCGGGCAGGAAGGATTGTTGACCAGCTCTATGCCGCTGGTATGGTAGGTCCGCAGATTGACAGCAAACCCAGAGAGATTAATACTACCGTCATCATGGAGTATCTCCGTTCTAAGGGCGGAGCCGCAGAATAGATTTTGCCTGTGAGCTAGCCATCATTTCACCATAAATGCTACAATGGTTTTATGAACAAAAAGCGCCTTCTTCTTATCGTGGGCGGTTTGGCAGTGGCCACCCTACTTATTTCTACTGCCAGTAGGGGAGGAGGGCTTTCCAGGCTGATGAAGGTTTTGCCTCATCCATACTCGGGAGAAATGGGTATAGGCGGTGCCGCTCCCAGCAGAATGGAGCCGGATTTGATGGTAGCTGAGGATAGGATGATAGGCAGCCCTGGTATCTATCCACCTTACTATCCTTATCCGGAAGACAATGCCCTAGACGTAAGTGAGAGGTTATTGACCAGGAGTGCTTACTATTCGGTAATTCATTCCAATCCTGCTGATTATTTGCGATCTATGCGCGAGTACATTGAAAGTATTGACGGCCAGGTTTTGTCATATTCAATGGGAAAACATGACCGCTATTCCACGGGTTATCTGTATGCCAAGATTCCAGCGGACCGCTTTGATGATGCAACCAGGCTTACAGTTGAAGGCGTCAGGGAGGTCGTTGAAGAAAATGTCAGTGCCGATGATATTACCGGCCAAGTGGTAGGTCAGCAGGAGCGCTTGGACAGCCTCCAGGCTGAGTTGGTCGAAAGGCAGGCAGAACTGGCTGCTCTGACGGTTGGTACTCCGGAATATACCCGGGTGCAGGGCTTGATTGATAATCTGGAAAGACAAATAGAACGGCTCGAAGACGCGCAGGAAAGCACTGAGGAAAGAGTCCAGTACTCAACTTTAAATATCTCCGTAGCTGACAGCAGCCGCTATTTCAAACCCGGCGTCCCCGGCGATTTCATGTCAGAGTTGCTGGCGGCTTGGGATTCTCTGAAAGTAACTCTGTTGCGGCTCGGCGCTTTTGCCATTTGGGCAGTGGTATATGCTGTGATCTGGCTGCCGGTGGTGTTGATTGCTGCCTGGGTGTGGAAGAAGGTAAAGCGGCCGGTAGTCTAGGATTTATCTCTGAGAGAAAGTAAAAGAGTCCGCTACAGCGGACTCTTTAGTGTGGAGATGGGGGGTAATGAACCCCCGTCCGCAATAGAACAATAACATCATCTACAGACTTAGTTGGCTTTTGTTAATGCTGTGGCGGTGAGTCAACCAACCATACCAGAGCAATCCTTGTCTTAGTGCTTATGCTGGCCGTAACAAGCGGCGGACAGCTGTCACATTGACTGTGTTTTCACCCGGAAGCCGGCACCAATGAAACCGTGCGACCAGATGCCGATTACGCTGCGAGAGCGTAGTTCGGAGCAAAACTTGATCCGAGTCCAGCAACAAAGTTGGTGGCGGTATCAAGAATGCCTACTGCTTTATTTTTTGCAGTTGTGTTTTTAACCCTGTTTTACGTCTTCCTTGGTCAAAGACGGTCTGCAGATGTTAATGAGCGTATCACGTCAAAGCAATACATCCCCAAAGTATTGATATTATAGGTTTTTGGTGGTGGTTTGCAAGAGCTGATGGTCTAGTCATAGCAGAAATAAGCAATTCTGTTAAAGTAATATTTATGAAGCGCCACTGGATCTTGGGTTGTATTCTGTTGATTGCCCTGGCTTTGCGACTTTATCGTCTGGGGGAGGTGCCATGGGGGTTGCATGCCGACGAAGCATCTTTTGTTATCAACACGGTTTCTATCATGGAAACTCTCCGGGATGAAGATGGCCGGTTGTTGCCAATCTATTTGCACTCGATTAAAGACCCTAAACCGTCATTGTTTTCATATCTGCAGATTCCTGGATTCTTAATTTTCGGACCTACAGCTGCAGCCTCACGCTTGCCTTCTGCGGTAATGGGAGTTGTTTCAATTTATCTAACCTATCTCTTAGTGCAGGAAGTTACAACAAACCGCCGTTGGGCATTGCTCACGGCTTCGGTGTTGGTAATTTCTCCTTGGCATATTATGAACTCACGCTCTACTCAAGAAGTGATCATGAGTTATACGTTTTCTCTTGGAGCCTTATTGGCTTTTGCTAGTTTATACCAAGAGGTTTTTATAGCCCGGAGGTCCTTTATTTTGCGTCAACATGGAAGCCGGCTTCTGCTATTTTCCTTGTTAGCTTTCCTGGCGATGTATTCCTACCATTCGGCTAAGATTTTCCTTCTGCTGATCGTCGGCCTGGTACTTGCAGTAACAATTTTTAATAAGCTGGAGAAGAAACATTTAAAGCATTCGTTGTTGTTTTTGGCGGCAGTTGTTATCCCTTTTGTATTAACAGCTTCATCCGCTGTCGTCCGTTTTGAGGCAGTTGGTATTCTTAATGATGACCTGCCAATTGCATTGATACATGATTACACATCCAGGGTGACGGGAAAAACGCCGGGGTTTCTGATTAGAGTCTTCTTTAATAAGCCGGTTTTTTATACTAGACATTTTTTGCAGCAGTATTTAGATCATTTTTCCGGAAGCTTTTTTTTCCTGAACGGTGGCAAAACCGGCAGACATTTGATCCCTTCGGTTGGCGTCATGCATATAATTGAAATTTTGCCGGCTTTGGCGGGTTTGTACTATTTTGCTATGTACAGCAGGCTGAAAAGATTGCTTCCTTTGTGGTTCCTTGTATTAGCCGTTTCTCCTGTAGCAGCCGCAATGACGCTTGAGGACATACCCAGTACAACTAGGGCGTTTTTTATGGTGTTGCCATTGGCATTTTTGGCTGCAGTGGGAACAGAGTGGATATTCTCAAAGTGTAGGAGAGGGAGTAGCACTCTGATATTGGTGTTTTTGTTAGGATACATTTGGTCGTTAGCATTCTTTACTCACCAGTTTTTTACAGTAATGCCGGTCTGGCAGCCATGGCATCGCAGCAGGGATTATGAAATAGCAGCCAGGATTATTTCAGATAATCAGCATTTGTTTGATGAGGTCATCATCTCTAACGATTTGAGAGAAATGTATATCTACCTCTGGATGAATGGCAAAATTTCCCTACCACAGCTCAAGGAACAACCGTTAGCCCGTTATCAGGAAAAGTATACTCTTGGTAAATATTCATTTAACCGTGGTCATTGTGATTTTTCTGCAGCCGATGGCGAGGTGCTGATGGTTGGATCATTGGAATGTGCCAAGAAAGCACCTAAAGGGAATTATTTTGTCCTGGAGCCATCAAGGTTTGATGATGGGGTTCCGGCTTTTGCAATGATGACAAATGCAGAGGCTACACTAAGCGGCAAACTAAACCATCTCATGCCGCCATCTACTATCCCCCATGAGCCAGAGTAACACCGATTATTGTTTTGGCGCCGTTTTGTTTTAGGACTTTGGCACACTCATTCAGCGTGGCACCGGTAGTAGTAACATCATCGACAAGCAGACAGGTTTTTCCTTGAATTGTGCACGGAGGCACTGTCAGAGCAAAGGCACCGCTAAGGTTAGCCAGCCGGTCCTCGCGGCTTTTGGAGCGGGCTTGTGCAGACGTATGTATTTTTCTAGTTAAGGCAGGGCAGTGAGGTTTTCCCATCAGTAAAGCCAAATGTTTCGCAATCAATGCCGCTTGATTGTATCCTCTGGTTTTTTGGCGCTTAGGGTGGAGCGGCACTGGGATTATCAGATCGCACTCAGGCAGAAGCACGGTATGGTATATCAGTTCGGCGCAAAGTTGACCTGTGGCTTCTATGCCCTGAAACTTGAGAGCATGAACAATTTTTTTGGTTTTTTCATCATACTCCAGAGCTGACAAAAGGTGGTCAAGAGCCGTATTCTCCAGACTTATTTTGACCGGCAAAGGAAGAAACGCCAACTGAGTGAAGCAGCGGTTGCATAGGAGGGTGCCATAGCGGTCGCAACACAGGCAAAATTCCGGCCATAACAAAAACAACAGAGAGTTTTTTAGATTCTCCCAAAAATTCACAACATTGGTATACCAGTTACTCCATGCGGGAAATGTACAAAATGCCAGTGGTCGCACCTGGGCTCGAACCAGGGACCTCACGAATGTGAATCGTGCGCTCTAACCAACTGAACTATGCGACCTTTATTCTTAGCTATTATCCATAGTTGAGAAAACTTGCTAATAGACGTACAATTTACGGATGAACATACGAAGAGTGTTTGCACCTGCATTCAATAAAGAGCTAACAGATGACACAAAGCATCTTTCAGGCCAAGAAATAGAGAGAATTGTTGCTGACGAACAAACTGATACGAAGAATTCAAATGCAGTGGGTGGAAGTAGAGCATATTTTATAAAAAACTTTTTCAGATCGCCCCGTGTTGTATTAATAGTTGCACTTTTCTTTGTGAGCGGTTGTTTAATCGTTGCTTTTGCAGCAAACTCCTATATTAAAAGTAATAATTCTTCTCAGGACAGTCTGATTCTTGAAAACCAAGGGGTCGATTCCATAGAAAATATTGATGATAATGCAGCCATACCTTCAACCTCATCTGCAGATGCCAGCGTATCCGGGCTGATAAGTAGTCCCAGCGCCAGGCCAACCATCAACCCTTTTCCTAGTCCAAGTATTAAACCTTTATCTACTCCAGCACTTATTCAACCCACTTCCACTCCAGTGCCAACAAACAAACCAAAGTCGACACCCACACCCACACCAACCCCTGAACCTCGGCAGAAAAATCCGCCAATTATTAACATCTCATACCCTTCAGAAATGCAGGACATCGCTATGGATGATTCGCAGTCGCTTTGTATTGTTGATTCCCCAGCAGGTGGTGATACCAGCGGTTTACAGCGAAAATACGACTTAAATAACGACGGCTGGACCAGCTATAAAGACATGTACACATTGTGTATCGAGCCAGAAGAAGGTCTTAATATCATTCAACTCAAATATCGAAACAAGTACGGTGACGAGTCGTCTACTTACTCAGTTCAATTTAAATTTGAAAAGCTATAAAATTATTCCTAATGTGGTCGCACCTGGGCTCGAACCAGGGACCTCACGAATGTGAATCGTGCGCTCTAACCAACTGAGCTATGCGACCGCTTGATGGATATTATACTTTTCCTCTGGCAGATTTCTACTTGTGAAATTAAAAGAAGGCAGGCTTTCTTGAATTCTGGCAACAGCCTCCGGTTCCAATAAGCCATGTTTCACAAAAATTTCAGCTGTTTCTGCAGCGCTATTAGCCTGGAATAGTTCCTTCCTTACCTCTGTGGCATTAGGAATTCCTTTGACATACCAACCTAGATGTTTGCGCATTGGCATGAATGAGTAGCGCTCATTGGCTTGATACGTACTTTCATAAATAAGGGCGTGTTCCAGAGCAATTTCAAATAGAGTTGTCGGCTGGGGTTGTTTTGCAGGCAGGAGCGCGTAGGGATTACCGAATGTTGCCCGGCCGAGCAAAGCCCCATCGGTACCGTATTGCTGGGATTTTTCTACCGCCTCTTCATAGCTGCTCAAGTCACCGTTGCCAAGGAGGAGAGTTTTGGTGGGACGGGTAA
>DBRK01000029.1:0-4745 GCA_002306315.1 Patescibacteria group bacterium UBA1370
TATATAATTGATAGCCATAATCTAGCAGCCGGTGGTGGTACTCAAGGCAGCAACAGTTCCTTCACGGTCAATAATGTTGCTCCAGTAGTGAGTTCTGTAACCTTGAATAGCGGATCCGATATAACTCTCACAGAAGGCACGACCACCTCTGTAGTGTTAACAGCCACAATAACCGATAATAATAGCTGCTCCGATGTGTCTTCAGTAGCCGGCAGTCTTTATAGGTCGGGAATTGCTTTTTCTGGTTGTGATAGCGGCCCGGAAAGTGATGCCAACAACTGTTATGCATTAGTTAGTTGTTCGGTAGGTGGCGGAAATAGCTGTGACGGTAGTTCCGATGCCAGCGCCAGCTATACGTGTACCGTCAACGTCCAGTATTACGCAGACCCCACTGATGCAAATACCATCTACTCTGCAGAAAATTGGCTGGCATCTGTCATAGCCACAGACGATGATGCTGCTTCAAGCGATACTGAGGTTGCCGCCGGTGTTGAAATGAATAGCTTAGTTGCAATGGACATTACATCAGCAATAAACTACGGAAATTTGTCAGTGGGTCAAAAAAATGACCCCCTAGACAAAGTCACAGTAGTTACAGCGACCGGAAATGTAGGACTTGATGAAGAGCTTTCCGGTGATGATATGGATAACGGAGGCACCGGCACGATTGATGTCGCATACCAGAAGTACGCATTGGCAAGTTCGACTGCGTATGCATCTGGTACCACACTGTCTCAGTCTCCAACAGAAGCAGAGTTGAATTGTTCTAAAACTACTTCCGGTACGGCAGCCACTGCCAGCACCTACTGGGGTTTAGAAATACCTGGCGGCACAGAACCGGGAACATATTCGGGTACTAATACAATCACTGCTGTAAAAGGTGAAACAGCAAATTGGTAAGGAAAAGATGTCAAAAATGAATAAATTAATTGCCAGAATTCTTACCACTTTGCTTATTGCCGGAATATTCGGCATGAGCCAACAAGTGTATGTCGGTTTTGGTGTATCACCGGCCGAGGTCATTAAGGATCATCTCAAACCAGGTGCTCACTTTGAGCAGCAGCTGACACTTTCGCGTTCCGAGGCAGATGAGGATCTCAAAGTAATAATTGAACCTGATTTGGAGGAGATGTCATCTTGGTTTAAATTTGAGCCTAGTCAAGAGCTGGTTTTTGCAAAGGGTATCCAGCGTTTGCCTGTAAAGGTCGTGGTCGACGTTCCCGCCGAAGCAGAACTAAAAACTTATGATGGCCGCATCAGAATCAAAGCAACTACAGTCGACGAAGAAGCCAGTGGTGTCTCTATTGTCAAAGGCGCCCGCGTAGATGTCAGTCTAGTGACTACACAGCTGGATGTTAGAGATCTCAAGATCGATCAGATAAAAATGGCCGACGTTTTCAGGGGTGAAAAAATCCGTCTGGCGCTTCAGGTTACGAACAAAGGAAATATTGCTGCTGCGCCGACAAAGGTGAGTTTTACAGTACTTAATCTGCTGCAAGAACCCCTGCAGGAACTTGAAACTTCGGATCTAGCTCAAGTTCCACCCAATGAAACACTGGAAATTTATGCTGAGTTTGAAGCGACTCTGGATAAAGGTGAGTACTTTGGAGAAGCTGAGGTGTATTTGGGGGACGAGGTTATCAGAAAAGAAAGGTTGGTTTTTCGGGTTATGGAAGATCTCAGGAGCAAAGATGCTTCTATTATTACTCAACAGCAGAGTTTAGTTGCAAACATCAAAGATTTCTTTGAAGCTTACTCTAGGTGGTTGGTCTATATTGCCATCATCAACGGACCGATTAGTTTGATTGCAATCCTGGTAATGGCCAGAACAAAAACCTCAAATAAAGCAAGAAATGCAGTTATATTTCTGTTATCGATTTCCGTAATAGCATCATTAATCACACTTTTTGCTGCTGCAACTCAAAATCGATCAGAGAAAATTATTGATAGCACTGAACAAGGGGTCGAAAACATGGAGATGGAAAATCTAACTCAAGATGATAATTCAGTAGCAGAGCCAACAGATTCAACCAACAGTGTGTTAGTAAAGGGAGCGAGGTCTACATATCAAGCCAGCCCGGAGCCTCTGGTGGTACGGAACAATGAAAAACCCAACGGATATATGATATATGCGGAACCATCTACTCAAGCCGAGGTGATATATCTGGCGGATGAGGACGAGTCATTCTCTGTATTTGACCAAAATGAATCCTGGTACCACATTATTTTAGATGACGGTTCCAAGGGGTGGCTAAGAAAAGCAGATGTCAAAAATGCCAGTCCTGACTAAACTTGACTGAATTATAGATTCAAATAAGTTCAAAGAGCCCGGCTGGCGCCGGGCTCTTTTTTTTGCGGGCCGGAAATTATTTTCCGCTCTTAGCTCTGATTTGCAGACGCTTTGGCTTGGAAGCCTCAGATTTACTGAACTTGATAGTTAGGATACCATCCTCTACTTCAGCACTAGGTTCCTTGCCATGATCGATTAGTCCCGGGACGGAGACGCGATAGGAATAACTACTAGTTGATTTGCTGTAGTGTTTGCGCTCTTTGTCCTCGGATTCTACTGTTTTGTCGGCTTTGATGTAAAGGACTCCTTTCTCGAAGGTGACTTCTACATCGTCTGGTTTGACGCCTGCAACATTTGCTTTGACGACAACCTCGTCTTCTGTTTCATAGACATCAAGGTTGTTGGCACCGCTGGAAAAACCCGGAAAATCGTCCTCGTCCCAAATACTGGGCCACCGGCTTAGGAAAGGACTCCATCTGACTAGTGTCATATTTACCTCCTTTCGACTGATTAGCAGTCATACCTTCTATCTGCCAATTTATTATGCCAAAATTAGCAGTTCATGTCAAGGAATGCCAACAAGGCTGAGGTATACTAGGAGTATGAGAAAATTATTGGTTATCCTTTTTTCTGCTTTAGCTGTTTTTTTCACTGGTCAGATTATGGCGCAGGATAGCTACCCACCTACTCCCGCGTACCAGGTCGGCACGGTAGTTAGCATAGCTGAAGAACAACAATTTGATTTTGAAGGTCAACAATTTTATGCCCAGCTGCTGACAATAAGGACAGAATCAGGTGAAGTGGTTCATGTAGATTTTGGTACCGAATTCCAGCCGTTGACATCAGATCAGCGGTTAAAGCCAGGTGATCAGATAGTGCTAGCTGGGATAGATTTGCCGGCCGACCCCGATTCTGTTTCTGAAGAGACTGGTCAACTGAGGCATTTTGCTATTGCCGATATGTACAGGTTGCCGGCGCTATTCTGGCTGCTGTTGGGATTTTTTGCTGTGGTGGCAGTGGTTTCGGGTGTGAAAGGATTGCTCTCGATAGTCGGCATGCTTGGCAGTCTGGGGTTATTGACTTACTTTGTGTTGCCAATGCTTTTGTCAGGAGCAAATCCAGTCATGGTTACTCTGTTAGCAGCCTTTGTGATAGCTTTGGTCACGGTTTATCTGTCTCATGGATTTAAACTATCCTCTCATATTGCCCTGACATCGATGCTGGGGACTTTGGTGGTGGTAACGCTCTTATCTCACTGGTATGTGATCTTGGCAAAACTAACAGGACTTGGTACAGAAGAAGCTGCTTTTCTGCAGTTTGGGGAGACCGCGACAATTAATCTGCGCGGCTTACTGTTGGGCGGAATGATGCTGGGCGCACTGGGTGTATTGGATGACATTACCATCTCTCAGGTTTCTACAGTTTTTGAAATAAAAAGGGCAAATAATCAACTGCCCTTTAGTGAGTTGTATCAGCGGGGTATGAGGGTCGGCCGTGATCATGTAGCCTCGTTGGTCAATACACTGGTGTTGGCCTATGCCGGTGCCAATCTGCCGCTGTTGATTTTGTTCACAATTAGTAGTGAGACGCCAGCATGGGTACATACGAATAACGAGTTAATCGCCGAGGAAGTTGTTAGGACCATAGTGGGATCTCTTGGTTTGGTGCTGGCGGTGCCGCTGACGACAGCCTTGGCAGCGTATTGGGTGGAGAAATCAGTAACTATTCCGGAAGAAAAGGCACATTCACACTAGGAAGAGTGTTGAGATTTCATCAGTTCATTTACCTCATGGGCAGTTAGTTCCTTCACTTCCCTGTTTTCGAGCATTTCCAGAGTAAAAGGACCCAACTTGGTACGGATAAGTTTGATTGTGTCGTAGCCGACCCGTTCCAGCATTCGCCGGACTTGGCGGTGCATGCCCTCATGTATGGTGATCTCCAACCAGGTGTTATTGTTTTCATGATTGAGAACTTCAACTTCGGCCGGTTGAGTGTAGCCCTCCTTGAGTCGGACACCACGGTGCAAATGGTTGAGTGCTTTGGTAGTGGGAATGCCAGAGATTAAAACTTTGTAGGTTTTGGGAATTTCCCGGCTAGGATGTGTTAGTTCTTGAGTCAGCCGGCCATCATTGGTGAGAAGCATCAAACCTTCACTGTCCAAATCAAGGCGCCCGACCGGATAGAGTCTTTCGGATGTTTTGGGCAATAGTGAGAGAACAGTTGTGCGGTTGAGTTCATCGCTGGTGGTGGAAACATAGCCCACCGGCTTGTACACCAAAAAATAGCGGAGGATAACATCCTGAGTGATTTCTCGGCCTTCAAAGGTTATTTTGTCCTGATCGGGGTCGATGCGTTGGCCGATGTGAGCTGGTTGACCGTTGACGGAAACTTTGCCGGCGATAATGGCTTCTTCAGCTTTGCGTCGGGAACTGATGCCGGCTTGGGCTAGATATTT
>DBRK01000029.1:4801-13924 GCA_002306315.1 Patescibacteria group bacterium UBA1370
ATTATCAATGGCGATTTTTGGGATGGATATGTAGTCAGTTTTGAAAAGTTTGTGAATTCGCGGTGGCAAGTATTGTTTCCGTTGTTGAAGAAAAAGAAAACAATTTACCTGTACGGCAATCACGACCGGCAGGAATTCATGGATGAGCGTGTAAAGTTGTTTTCGGTGAGGCAGTTGAATGAGTACCAGTTCACTGCCGGCGCTAGGAAAGTTATTGTCACTCATGGTCATCAGGTAGCCCCAGAATTTGACGGTGTATTTCCGCGGATTACGAAAAAATTCAGGTGGCTGTATCCGAGTATATTTAAACTGTCGCGGTCTCCGTCATTGGCGGGCAGACTTTACCGGAGCATCAAAATTAGACACTACCGTTATAATATGCGCAGGCTGCAGCAATACGCGCAAGCGAACTTCGGTGAAGCTGAGCTATTGATAACCGGCCATTCGCACATTCAAGTGGATAACCGACGACATGGGTTTATCAATCTTGGAGAATTTGGGCGAGGTTGGGCTCGGTATGCGCTGATCGATGGCAGCAAGATTTCCGTCAGAGAGGAAAATTATGAAAAATTGGCAAAGAGCAAAAAGCGACGCTAATTTCCGCAAGCAATTGCTGGTACGGGGTCAGATTGTTAATGCCATCAGGAGTTTTTTCAAGAGCGAAGGCTTTTTGGAGGTGGAAACGCCTCTACTGGTGAAGCACCCCGGAACAGAACCGTATCTTGAGGTTTTTCAGACCGAGTTGCGTGTAGCCGGGCAGGCGCCGCAACCGGCTTTCTTACTGACCAGTCCAGAGTTGTCGATGAAAAAATTGCTGAGCGCCGGGTTTGGCAGTATGTTTCAAATCTGCAAAAGTTTCCGCAATGAAGAGGGTGTCAGCAGTTTTCACAACCCGGAATTTACCATCTTGGAATGGTACCGCGTAAACGCTGATTACACTGATATTATGGATGATTTTGAAAAATTGATGTTGCATATTTTGCGTGAACTCGGGCATACCGGTAGTGAGCTGACATATCAGAGTAAAACCTATGATTTGAATGCGCCTTGGGAGCGAATTAGCATAGCCCGGGCATTTGAAAAATATGCCGGTGTGGATGAGGAGACGCTACTGTCTGAGGAAAAACTAAAGTCAGCCGCGGTTGCCATGGGTTACAATGTCACGGTCGACACCAGTTGGGAGGAGGTTTACAACCAGATTCTGCTGAATGAAATCGAGCCGCGGCTTGGTGTTGACGGCCCGACAGTTCTTTACGACTACCCCGCCAGTCAAGCGGCGCTTTCCAGACGCAAAACCGACGATTCACGGTTCGCCGAGCGGTTTGAGGTTTACTTGGCGGGGTTGGAGTTGGGGAATGCTTTCACTGAACTAACTGATCCGTCTGAACAACGTCAACGGATGGAAAATGACCTAGCCGAACGCCGGCAGCTGGGCAAAACTGAGTATGGCTTGGATGAAGATTTTCTGGCAGCGCTAGGCGATATGCCGCCGACTGGCGGCATCGCAGTTGGAGTTGATCGGTTGGTGATGTTGTTTGCCGATGCGCCTACTTTGGATGAGACTTTGTTCTTCCCTGCTAAGGATCTTTTTGATTTATCTCCAGAAGAGGTTTAAAATATTCCCCATGCCAGAAATCAAAGCCGGAAATATCAGAAAAGGAATGTATATTCTTTTCAAAAATCAGCCCTTCTTGGTCACTAAGACGGATTTCATGAGTCCAGGAAAAGGGTCGGCTTTCATGAGGGTGAAAATGCGGGGAGTCAAATCAGAAGCTACCCAAGAATTTACCTATAAATCAACTGAATCAGTAGAGCAGCTAGATATTTCCAGCGTGGAGATGCAATATCTCTATGAAGATGGCAGCGTGGTGGTTTTTATGAACCCTCGCGATTATGATCAGGTCGAGGTTCCCCGCAAGCTCCTTGAAGACAAACTGGATTTGTTGACCCCCGACGTTAAAGTTTACATCATGTTTTATGATGACGAAGCAATTGGAGCCAGCTTGCCGCCAAAGGTGACTCTTGAGGTGGTTGAAGCTGAAGAGGCCGTTGCCGGTAACACGGTGGGACAGGCTCGCAAGGAAGTAAAGTTAGAGACCGGTCTGTTGGTTCAAGCTCCCCTGTTTGTGAAAAAGGGTGACAAACTGATTATCGACACCGACTCCAAGACCTATGTGTCGAGGGGTTAGTTATGAAGCCAAGGGGGATGGAATCTTAGCTTAGTTCTTCCGTAGTCATCGAGGGTGTCAATGACTTGACCCTCAAGGAATTTGCATCTGCCATAAGATGGCCTTATTTCTTCATTCGCTTTAAAGCTATCCAACTCTGTTCTTATTAGCGGATGCCCAATTTCTGAAATTCCAAGTAATAGGTGTACTATTTGTCTGCATTTGGGATTTTCGTGAGTGCACAAAACCGCTTCTAGAGTACTTTTTTGGGGAAAGTGCTGATATGGACTTAAGGGAATTTTAAGTGATTCCAGTATTCTTCCGCTTCCATCCTTGCCAAAGGTGATGAGGGCGTTATTACCTATCAACTGATTAGTTGCTGCTTGATATTCACGAGCTGTTCTAGATCTAAGAATATGTGCTCTTCCTACAGCTAAGGTAGCAACTAGTAGGGTTTCCAATCGGGCTAATACCGACATGTCTGGTTTTCCACTTTCTGGATTTCCAGTGAGTACTTTCAGGGCATACTCCCTGTCACTCGGTTGATGGAATAAGTCAAAGAATCTGTCCAGCAAAGATGCTCCCAGATTATTTATCAGATAATCAATAGCTTCTTGGATATTTTTTGATCCCACTAAAAACCCATCGAAAATCGTGCCTCCTCCCTCAAAAACCGGGTTTCTATCAGTTTGGCTGACCGCTTCACCTCTTATGTAAGGAGCGCCGTCAATTGAGTATCCGGAAAATCCTTGTGATACATATTTTTCAGCTAAATATGAAAAAGTGGTGGGTCTTGTAATTTTTAGAAAACCACCAGGCAAATATTCTCGACCTTGGACTAATGTCGGCAGATAAGGAACACATTCGGCTTTACTTACTGGCATTATGCTCCTTTCTCTTGTTTAGAAAAACGACTTATAATGCATAACAAATGTGTATAACCAGGTGTGTTGCCTCCGACTATACTATAAAAAAACCCAAAAGTCTGTGATTTGGATCACAATTATATAGGATTAAATAAAGAAAATTATAGACCTATAACAATTATGTTACAATGAAAATGTTTCCATGGCGGTTACAACCACAAAATAGCTGAAGAATAAAAAGGCAGCTAACATTACTAATTTTCTGAACAGTGTTGCCCTCAAACTTTGATCGAGCCGGAAATTTAACCAGTACACCAGCGGGAAAGAAACCATCATCGCCACTGCGTTTAGCACAGCTGTGAGAGTCAACAGCAACCTTGGCTCGGTAAATCCAAACAGATAAACACCCACCCCCAGCAAGATTTGTCCCCAGAGTGCTGCATAAAAGGCATAGGTCAGGTTTGCTTTTTTACCTTTTCGATGGAAAATCAGTAAAATATTTTCGGAAATTATCCGTGAAGATGACTCAAGCACCCCGACCTGGGTCGAGAAAAGCATAATTGCTGAAACCAGCAGATAAAAGACTCCGAGACTTGGATGCAAGCGTGATGAAATCACCCCCGACTCTAGATAAAGAAAAGACAGACCCGAATCAGTAGCTTTTTCATAAACAGTAGCCTTAGCTAGGACGGACATCATCATAATCATGGCAAAACCGAGGGTCCAAAAAACCAGCAAATGCTCCTGTTTTACCAACCTCCACCACCCCTGCCAGCGTTGCCGGTTGGCGGGGGTCAAAGCAAAAGTCGAGCCTTCCAGTTTTTGAGCTTGGGCTTTGCCGGAAAAAAGCGAACTGATTTTGCCGGCGTATTTGCCCATGCCAAAGCCTTTTTCCTTAATGTAGTAGGACTGAGCCAAGTTTAGATTCCCGCCTGCTCCAGAAAAAGCAAAAGCGCCCAAGAAAGCTGCTAAGCTGACGTTTGGCGGCAACAACCACCAACCGTCACCCCGGCCTGCCAATCCCCACACCGCTTCCAGCCAGTCGCCCCTGTCGGCCAGCACCAAGGTTAGCACAAACAGGAATGGCAAGCCAAACAAAATAATTAATTTTTGGAAGGTTTCCATGGTTTTATAGATACTTTGTCCGGCAGAGAGCAAAAACCCAGTAAAAAGCAGCAATAGCACCGCTACTGCCTTTTCCGGCAGCCAGGGCAAGAAATTCGTCATGATAGCCGAGGAAGCGCTGGAAAATCCTGGTATCGACCAAGGAATGAATGTGGAAATGATAAACCAAATCGGCAGTAAAACCGACAGTCTCCGGAATCCCACGAAAACGCTCTCTCCCCAGGCAAGGGTGTAGCGCATTACCTCGGTGTTGAGAATGTATTGGAAACTGATTCCGAGCAACGCTCCCCAAAGCAAACCCAAGCCCCAGTTGGCGGCGAGGTATGGCCAAAGTATAAGTTCACCACTGCCCAAGGCCAGCCCTAACAAGATAAACGAGGGGCCGATAGTTTGCCACAAACTGAGTGGTTGGGGCAAATTCTGGGAGGTTCTTTTGGCAGGCATGTTTTCAGTATAGGGAAAAATGTGGCTGCGAACAAGTTTTTCTAGTCTCTAATGCATTGCCAGTGAGGTAATGTAAATAAAGGCAATAAACATGCCGATAAATAACAGGCTGATTTTCTTGGGAATTACTTTGCCTTTGTGAGTGACAATGACGACTGCAGCCAGCAGGGCTGAGATAAGCAGAAAAATAAATTCAGCAGAAACAATATTTACCTGGCGGTTAGCAAGGTAGATGATTGAGGGGTGCAGTGTCAGCGTAAAGGAAGCGCCGCCAAAAAGCGTGCCCAAGATGACTTTGTTTTTCTTTTCTCTGGCAGCCAAGGAAGTTAAGACCAATTCGGGGAAAGAGGTTGCTAAACCAGTTAAGGTTAAGCCGAGAAAGGCGGTAGACAAACCCAGGATAGTCGATAGTTGGGTAACTGTTTCTACAATGATATAACCGCCCAAGCCAAGTCCCATCGAGCTGCCAAGAAAAGCCAATGCATAGACAACACCCGGCAGCTTCCGCTTTTTCTTTTTCACAACCTTTACTAATTCAGTAATTGCCCGGCGATCTTCATGCTTGCTGCCGTTTTTTGCGGCAATATATTGGTAAACCAACGAGAGAGCCAGAGCTACTAATAGAGTGGCTCCCTTGGCTGGCAGCGACATAGATGAAAAGCGCAAGGAAACGAAGAGAGTTGCTATCCCAAAAAGCAGCAAGGCATTACGCAAGGTTTTGCGGGTGCCGACCTTAACTTGGCCTACCAAGGAAACAATACCAATAACAATGGTGATGTTAACCAAGCTGCTGCCGACGAGATTTCCCATGGCCAGACTGGGGTCACCTGCCCTGAGCGCAGTCAGGGTCAGAGCTAGTTCCGGCAGGTTTGTTCCCATGCCTACCAGCACAAAGGAAACAAACAGTGGCGAGAGCCGCCAGTTGGCAGCTGCACGTTGGATAATCCGGATAAATACTTCTGCCGAAACAGCCATCATGCCGATACCGATGGCAAATGAGAGCAGGGTGTTGGCAAGCATAAGATAACTATAGCCGATTTAGGATTTGAAGTCAGCAGTTGGCGCTGTCTAGCAGTGAGTCTGTTTATCAACGGTTCCTAAGGATTCTTTCTATTTCCATCAAGCGATTATATTTACTGACTCGTTCGCCTCGGGTAGGCCCGACTTTGATATATGCTGCGTCCACCGCTACCGCCAAATCGACCATGGCTGTATCGTTGCTCTCCCCTCCTCCGCGATGCGAGGGTACGGTCATTAAACCATGTGATTTTGCCAGCAGGCAGGTTTCTATGGTTTCGGTGATGGTGCCAATCTGATTGAGTTTAATCAAAATGGCTGAAATCGCCTTGGCTTCTATGGCTCGCTGTAGGCGTTCAGAGTTGGTGACAGTCAGGTCGTCGCCGATGAGGACGACCCTATTGGCATCTGTAACCTGCTTCATCTTCGGCCAATTTTCCCAGTCATCTTCATGGAGAGGATCTTCTATAGAGACAAACGGATATTTTTCCAGGAGTTGCTGATAGTAACCAATCATTTCCTCAGAGCTGAGCTGACGGTTTTCTAGTTTAAGATGATAAGAACCGTCTTGGAAAAATTCGCTGGCGGCAGGGTCGATAGAAATAGCCAAGTCCTGTCCTGGTTGATAACCGGCAGCGCGGATGGCTTCCATAATGAAGGTGAATGGCGCTTCATTGCTGGGAATTCCGCTCGGTGCAAAAGCGCCTTCGTTGCCTACGTTGACAGAGAAGTTTTGCGCTTTAAGGATCTTCTTCAGGTGATGATAGCTTTCCATGACTTTACGGATGCTCTCAGTTGGTGCGCTTGCTCCGACAGTACTGATGCAATACTCCTGGAAATCAGTGGTTTGATCGGCGTGTTTGCCGCCTTCGATGACAACTGCCATGGGCTGCGGCAGGCGCGCGAAGTCGGGGTTGGTGTTAAAAACATTGGCCAGGTGCTCAAAAAGCTCGAGGTTGTTTGCAGCAGCCGCAGCCCTAGCAACCGCTACCGAAACAGCCAGGATGGAATTGCCGCCGAGATTGGATTTGTTGGCGGTACCATCCAGTTCCAACATAATGCTGTCAATGGTGCGCTGGTCGGATGCATCCTTGCCCACTAAGGCTGGAGCGATAACCTCATCGACATTCTTGACTGACTGCAGCATTCCCTGGCCGAGGTAGCGACTTGGATCACCATCAGTAAGGACAGCAGCTTCATGACTACCGGCCGATGCGCCATACGGCACTGAGGCTCTGCCTTTAATGCCGTTTTCTAGAGTCACTACTGTTTCAATGGTTGGAAAACCCCCAGAAGCAAGGATTTCATAAGCGGAGATAGATTGAATTGTCATTAAGCAACCTTTCAGAAGGCCTACTATTTGATGCAGTCTTATCAAGTTATTATTGTCTGGTTTGTCAGCAAGGTCAAGGGAAACCCATGGTCATTTCACATTTGTATGACAATTATTACTGGCAAACAAAAGCCCGCTTGCTATACAATCAAAGTATGCCTGTCTCTAAAATTCACCGCGCTATCAAAGAAATCACTTACAAATCAAAGGATAGAGTTGAAATTTTCCTTGAATTAGAGATCAAAACTCAAGCTAAGGTCTTGATGGGCCTTTCCCGATATGTTCAAGCCAGATTGGTTACAAAACTAACACGCGATCAACTTATTCCTATCTTAGAAATCTTGGAGCCGGATGACGCAACTGATGTCCTCCAGCTTTTGCCCAAACGCCGCCAAAAAGAAGTCATCGAAAAGATGGGCCAAGAGATGCAAAACACTCTGGCCATGCTACTGCAATTTGATCCCAGGACAGCAGCTGGGCTGATGAGCCTCAATTATATTTTGGTTGACAGCAGTGATCGTCTGACTAAAGTTGCAGAGCAAGTTGAGGTTCACGAAAAAAGGACCGGTAAACCGCCTACGGTATTAGTTATCAAAGATCAAGAGTTGCTTGGCTTTATCCCTTTGCAAAATCTGCTGTTTACCAAACCGGGTGATCGAGCTGAAAACGTAGTAAAAAAAATCCGCACTATTAAACACACCGCTCCATCAGAAAGAGTTATCGAGAGATTTTTGGAAAACCCTCACCAAAAAATCGTTGTCCTTGGAGAAAACAATGCTGTTATGGGTGTGCTATATTCCGATGATGTGATTAGAATTCTCCAGGAGCGTGAGATTTCCTCCCTCTATGATTTTGCCGGTTTGAGCGAAGAGGAGACAGTTGAGGACAGTATAAAATTCAAGGTGAAGCGCCGCTACAAATGGCTGATTATCAATCTTTTCACCGGGTTTATAGTTGCTTTTACCGTTAATCTTTTTGATGAGACTATTTCCAAATATGTATTACTGGCAGTCTACATGCCTATTGTGGCAGGCATGGGTGGAAATGCGGCCACCCAAACGCTAGCAATTCTAGTCCGGGGTATCACTCTTAACCAAATTTCCCTGGAAACAGCCATGCCGACATTATTGAAGGAAGTCGGTGCAGGCTTAATCAATGGCGTTATTAATGGAGTAATTGTTTTTGCAATCGTCTACCTGTTTAATCGTGACCCGTATGTGGGATTAGTTTTGGCTGCAGCTATGATAATCAATCTTTTAGTAGCCGGATTCTTCGGCACATTGGTGCCCCTGCTGATGAAGAGACTCGGTAAAGATCCGGCAACATCGGCCACAATTTTTATTACCACAGCAACAGATGTGCTCGGTTTCCTGGCCTTCTTAGGCTTGGCGACGCTGGTGCTGAAGTAACGGCAAGAGGAGGATTTATCTATGCCAAAAAATGCCCGGCAGGGTAAAAAGCAGTCTGCTGTTCAGGCTGCGTCATCGGGAATAATGACCGACTTCCGTTTGTATTTTAAGACAGTGGTTTTTGGCTTAGTGCTGTTCGCGGTGTTTTATGCATATACATCTTGGCAAGGTTTGCCGAGTGTGCTTAATAAAACTGTCGCCGATGTTTCGATTGTGCTCATTGGTTTGTCAATGATATTGAGCAGTCTCTGTTACTTTTGGAATTATTGGGATTCCAAAATCATTTACCGGAAGTACTTAGGAATAGTGGGGTTTGGAGCTGTGCTGATTCATTTAGCGTTGAGCTTTTCTTTGGTGAAAAAATTATTTGCCATTGATTATTGGCTGCAATCCAAAAGCCTGGCCTTTACCACCGGCGGCGCGGCGGTGATAATTTTTTTGATAATGACTTTGATTTCTAACCGGCTTGCAGCTGCCGGTTTGGGCGGCCGCCTGTGGCGGGGGATTCTCCGTACCGGCTACCTTGGCGTTGCCCTAATTTGGCTTCACGTCTATTTACTGAAAACTAAACACTGGATGACCTGGTATCAGGACGGGATGACTTCTCTGCCCTCACTCAGCATGTTGGTTACGGTCTTTATGACTTTGGTGATTTTGATGCGAGTGGCGCTGTGGCTGGCGTTGAGGCGGCAGATGGGGAGGCTAGCTTAATCGATTATTACCGTAGAAACTAGTGTTCAGAGACTGCAAGAAGTTGGGGT
>DBRK01000012.1 GCA_002306315.1 Patescibacteria group bacterium UBA1370
CCCGGGTTTTTAAAGCCTGAATATTGATTGACCTTTATATCCACCTTTTCACATTTTGCGTGATTTTGGGAATTTTTCCGACTAATCTTTAGCCTTTTCAAGGCAATTATGTTTGAATCAGAGAGATTTATTCCAGAGGGTGCAAAAATCCGAACGGGCGTTGTGGTCGTTCTTTCTTATGATGGTAAGTTATGGTTCATACCAGCAGATAGAAAAGAGAATGGTTTCAAAAAAGAAGTAGTGGGCAATAAAGATGGTGATCATTATCAAATAGTTCAGTTAGAAAATAAATTCCCGGGGCACAGCGATATAGAATTCCCTGGTGGCGGAGTTGAGGACAATGAAACAGTGCAGGATGCTGCTAATCGTGAATTATATGAAGAATTAAAAGAAGTTTTGATGGAACGGGCAGATGCAAAGGGCTTGAAAGCAGAGAAAAAAGCAATATTATCAGCTCATTTTGACGATGTGTTCACAGAAGTCTTTGCGGTAGGTACGTTTATTGAATTTGAGAATTTGTTGGTTAGGCAAAGTACCGTCGATGAAAGCACTGGCGTGGAAACACTAAGGGCAATTTTTCAATTACAAGCTTGTGTAGTTGAGCTGGCGGAAGAACAGTATTTAGTTTTGAGTGAGTATGGCGTGCTTATTCCGGAATCTGCGGCAGATGAGTGGGGTTTGAAAAAGCGCCCATATCTACAAGCCCTAGATATCATTCGACCAAAAACAGAAGCAGGTATTTTTGGAAAGTAAGTCATGCAAAAGCCAGTCACCTTGATCAAGCTAGGCGGTTCGGTTATCACCAACAAAGAGGTGCCAATGTTGGTCCGCAGGCAGGTGTTGAGCCGGTTAGTTGCTGAAATCGCTCGCGCCCGCCAACAAACCGGCGAACTCTATATCATCGGCCATGGACAAGGCAGTTTTGCCCATGCGCCGGCAATGCAGTTCCAGACCATGGAGGGTTTTGTCCGTGGCGATAGTGTAATTGGCATGGCAGTAACTCAGGATAGCGCGGCCCAGCTCAACCGGATTGTGGTTAGGGAGTTTTTGTCGCAGCAGTTGCCGGCCGTGAGTTTTCTATTTAGCAATACCCTGGTGACTCGCGGCAAAGAAGCTGTATCTTGGTCGGGCGAAGTTCTGGAAGAATATTTGGACAAAGGTTTGCTGCCGGTGACCGGCGGTGATGTCATCGTTGACATGGAACAAGGTTGTACCATTTGGTCGACTGAAAAAGTGTTGGGGCATATTGCCGAACAACTGCAGTATTCTGATTCTTTCAGGGCAGTGCGGATCATCCACGTGACTGAAGTACCCGGAGTATTAGACAAAAACAGTGGGGTAATTCCGGCGATTTCACATCATAACTTGGCGGAGGTAAAAGAAGCTATCTCGGACACCAAGGGTTTTGATGTGACCGGTGGCATGTGGCACAAGATCGAAGAGTCATTGAAGCAAGCCGAACTGGGTTTGCGGACAGATATTATTTCTGGCCTTGAAACAGACAACTTGTATAATTGTTTGGTTGGCCAGCCCTACACCGGCACTACCATCAGCCACGAAGAAATTCCGGCATTCGAGGCTTTTCGCTCGCTCCTAAGCTAACAATTAACTAGAAGGCTGCATGTCTGACTTATCATCTCTCATTCCTCAACATATTGCCATCATTTGTGACGGCAACCGCCGTTGGGCGCGCACTAAAGGCTGGCCGGTATTTAAAGGCCATGAGTTTGCCGTTAAAAATACTATTGAAAATTTGATCGATGCCGCATCCGATATGGGGGTGAGGTATCTAACGTTCTGGATTTTCAGCACCGAAAATTGGGACCGCAGCAAAGATGAAGTTGAGGGATTGATGAATCTTTTCCGCTACATGTTTGATCAGAAAATTCAACAATTACATGAAAAAAATTATGTTATCAAGCTCATCGGCAACCGCAGTGGCTTGGCTCCCGATATTCAGGAGCGGATTGAGAAAGGCGAGCATCTGACGGCAAATAACACCGGCATGACGGTAATTTTTGCCATGAACTACGGCGGTCATGATGAATTGCGGCGGACAATGATTTCAATTGCTGAGGATGTGAAGGCAGGGCGTATTAAGCCGGAAGAAATCAATGACAACCTGATCGAGTCGCATCTAGATACCGCCGGTGTGCCTAATCCTGACATGATTGTCCGTACCAGCGGCGAGCTACGGCTCTCAGGTTTTATGAGCTGGCAGAGTCAATATGCTGAGTTTTTCTTTCCCAAATTTGCCTTTCCGGAATTTAATAGTGAAAAATTGGCGGAGTTAATCAAGGAATATCAAGGACGGCAGCGACGGTTTGGGAGGTAGGAGAGGTTGTGTTGGTTTTTGACCCATTTGCAATTAGAGAATTGCCACTCCAAAAATTATCTCGATTATCTGGAATATCCAGTAGGCAATAAAGAGTAGGATAAAACCGACAACTGCGGCAGTGACGCGTTGGCGGCCGGCGTCCATTGACGCCTTTCCCGCCGAACCGACCAGCATTTCGAAGCCGCCCCACACCAGCATCACAAAGAGGATGAGGCCGGCCGCCGGCAGCAAGAAATCCAGCAGGCGGCTGACAATGGCGCCGGGGGTAGTGAGGGTCTCACTGATATCATTGCCGTACTGTTTGAGCGGATTAAGCTCGTCAAATGTGGCGTTGGACGGACCGTCGACAACCTGAAAGCCGTCATCTTTTTCGATTTCTTCAGGAGAGGGTATTTGGCCTGTCTCATCTCTGGGGCAGCACGCAAAGCCACTCTGAGCTGAACAGGAATTATCGACTACCGCATAATAGTCATTTCCACAGCGTTGACCTGCGAGTCGACAGTGACCGCCTTCACAGGATTGAGCGGCAGCCAATGTAAAGTTGGAAAAGAAAAGTACACCCAGTACAAGAGAAGAGGCTAATTTAAGTTTTAAATTCATCAGTTTCCTCCAAATCCTGGTATTTGCAGCACCGAAAAGCCGATAAACTGCAGAATTGCCACCGAGAAAATCACAAATATTAGTCCGGTAATTGCTGCCACCAACATTTCTTTTGCTTCACCAGTGCGCTTGGGATCGCCGGCGGAGGTACTAAGAATGAAGCCAGATCCGAGAATCATCAACAACGCCACGCCACCTCCCATAGTTAAACCCAGTCGCATGAGAGTGCCAATGATATCTTTGGGTGAGCGCTTTATGCAGCCCACGGCAGTCCAAATTCCTTCCCTATCACCTTCTCCTTCCTCAGTTGCTCCTGGATTACCAGTTGCGCACTTGATGCAATCGATTTTTGCCTGGGAACCGTCAGGAAGCTGGTCACATAAATAGAATGGTGTAGATGAAATTTCTCCGTCTGGAGTGGATACAGGCTTTTCTTCTTGGCAAGTAGCACAGTTGTTTTCAATTGTAAAACTGGTGGTGCAGAAATTACTGCCTGAAATTCCAGCTTTTTGAACAATGACATCAAATCTACCTTGCCTTACTACTCCGTATTGTAACGCACCAGAATTTCCAGATGAATCAAGAGGCACATTACTAATATCCCGCGGCGCACCAGTTCCTGTGACTTTAATATCAATATTTCCACCATAGAAGTTTCCGCCTTCTCGGACTCCAACTGCCTGAATCATGAGAATATCATCATCATTCAGGCAGCCGCCTGAGCCACTGCCACCATAGCACTCATTTCCACCCCTGAATTGGTGAATGAGAATATTATCACAGCTTCTTTCTTCAGAAATTTTGTATTCTCCTAGTGAACAAATATATTCGCCATGAGAAGCAAGGGAAACTAGGTATGTTGCAACGGTTGTGGATCCAAAATCTGAACCTACAGGATTAAATGCCCTTGGATCAGTAATTGTAAAGTTTATATTGCGATTTGCATCAGGTAGCTGTGCTTCTGTTTCGAGGGTTCTCCAAGCAGCAGCTCTCGAAATCATGAGATGATACTCAACAGGATCGAGCCCACCAATATATACAGATACTGGAAGTGAAGAGATTTCTCCCGGCGAATAGGTTTCCCCCAATCCCGTCGATGTGATACCCATCGATCTACAGTCGGCTGCGTATACATAGGGGGGGGTCGTAAAACCAGCTGCCAATGATATGATGAGGATGATTAGTAGCAGGAAGCGCCGCAGAAACATTGGTTTTATTGTAAACTAAATACTCGGGTTAGCAAAGCTAGCAGACGAAAGCCATTATAGCCTAGAACAAAATATATGTATATCTTGAAGACAAGGCAGATTATAATAATTTCCGGGCTGGTGCTGATGCTTCTCTCCATGGGCGGAGCATTTTTCCATCTTGGCAATGCTGTCAGGGCAGACGAAGTCCAGGACCTGCAAAAACAAATCGACGACCTTGAGCATCTCAAGCAGCTTTCTGAGGCCGCCACCGCCCCACTCGAAAAGGAAGTCGCCAACCTTGATCAGAAAATCGCCAACGCCCGCGCCCGCATTGTCCGCGCCCGCGAGCAGAGCAGTCAGCTGGCCAAGGAAATCGATGCCCGGGAGGCAGATTTGGCATATCAATACAAAGTTTTATCCAAGCGCATTGCCGAGCAGTACAAAAAAGCCCGGACTTTTTCGCCTTTGTTGATGATTTTATCCAGCACCGACGCCAAAGCCTTGACCAAGGATTTGGCCTATAGAAGCTCTGTTAAAGCCCAGGACAACCGGATGATTCACGCCCTAGGCACTGATATAGCCAGCCTGGAGGCTGACAAGAAAAAGCACGAGGAAAATCAGGTGGCGCTTGCCCGGCTGGAAAAACAGCTGGATGACCAAGCTGATTTTTTTAAGGGTGAAATTGCCAAGGCCAAAGATTACCAGCAGGATCTTGGCGGCAAGATTGCCGAGCTGTCTGCGCGTCAGCAGGAAATTATCAATGCCAGGAGCGGCGGTTTTACCGCCTCCATCGGCAGCAGCGAGATGGCGGACGATTATATGGCTTCAATCAAGGGTTTCCGCGAGTCGGCACCGGGTGGATATTTTGCCGTCTTTTCTTTTGGCGGCTACACCCACCGCAAGGGCATGAGTCAGTACGGTGCCCGCGGCCGGGCTAAAAGCGGCCAGAATTATAAGCAAATTCTCAAGGCTTATTACGGCAAGGAACCGGTGGATAAAGACACTAGCGGCAAAATTAAAGTCTCCGGCTATGGCAGCATGGATTTTGAAACCGATTATCTTTATGGAATTGCCGAAATGCCATCAAGCTGGGACAAAGAAGCTCTCAAAGCCCAAGCAGTGGCGGCTCGCACCTATGCTTACCGCTATATGAAGGAAGGCAAAGAAATTTGCACCACCGAAGCTTGCCAAGTTTTCAATAAATCAAAATCCAGCAACCCACCAGAATCATGGAAACAAGCCGTCAAGGAAACCAAAGGAAAGGTGCTTGAAGATGTGGTCACTTATTACGCCTCCACCCACGGCGGCTATGCTTCACCGATCGGTTGGGACACCACTGACGGCAAAGGCGGCAGCAACTTCCTGGACAAAGCCTATGACAAAATTGGCGGCTCGCCTTGGCTGTATAAAGCCTGGTGGCGTGAAGGCTATAGCAGCTCCGGCAACACGTGCGGCCGCTCCAATCCCTGGTTGAGCCCAGAAGAGATGGCAGATATTGTCAATGCACATTTGGTGCTCACCAAGGGCTCTTCCAGCGAAGCGGAAAAAATCTCCCCGGTGACGACTTCCTGTTGGGGCGGCGATCCTTACAGCCACAGCCAGCTACGTGAAGTGGCCAAAAAATACGGCGGCATTTCCTCAGCCAACAGTGTTTCTGTTAAGCAGGGCAATGGCACTACCACTACAGTTACTATTAATGGCGTTAGCATGAGCGGGGCTGAGTTTAAGAAAGCTTTCAACCTGCGGGCTCCCGGCAACCTGCGTATTCCCCAAAGCAGTTTTGCTTTCTTTAACATTGAAAAGAAATAGCCAATAAAATCTCCTGCCATATTAAGCTCGGTTGTCATACAATACGACCACGATGAGAATTCAGGGTATAGCTCTGCAAAATGTCCGCGGTCATCAATCTTTGATGGTGCAATTTCGAACACCGACAACCGTTGTCACCGGTGCCAACGCCAGCGGCAAAACCACCCTGATTGAAGCTTTGGCCTTGCTTTCGACGGGAGAGAGTTTCCGTGCTCAAAAAATTGAAGAATTAATTAATTTTGATGCCGAACTCGGTCGGATAAAAGCCATCGTCGGCGATCTCAAGGATAGTGAATCCGGCAAAGATGAAATCGAAGTCTTACTCACCCGCGGCGAGGTGCAGGGCAAGCGCACAGCCAAGCGGATTTTTTCTGTCAACGATATCCGCCGCCGCAAAAAAGACGCCATCGGCAAATTTTACGCGGTGGTCTTTATGCCGGAGGATATGCGGCTGATTGAAGGCTCGCCGGGTAGGCGCCGCAGCTTCTTGGACACGCCCTTGGCTGCCCTTCATCCCCGCTATGACCATGCGCTCCGGCAGTATGAACAGGTGCTGCGGCGCCGCAATAAACTTCTGCCACAAGTCCGGGACGGCGAACAATCCACATCCGCTTTGCAATTTTGGAACTTATCATTGCTTAAACACGGTCAGGAGATCCAGAACCATAGGCGGCAGTTTTTGCAGACCTTCCGCGAAGTCGGTTTTCCGCTCGATTTTCTCATTGATTACCAGCCATCTGTAATATCCGAGAGCCGACTCGACCAGTATCTTGAACGGGAAATTGCTGCCGGCCACACTTTGATTGGTCCGCACAAGGATGATTTTGTAGTCACGCTTTCTTTGGCAGGAACTCACCGTAATGTGGCTTTGTACGGTTCCCGTGGTCAGCAGCGACTGGCTGTATTATGGCTCAAGTATTGCGAGCTGCAGTATGCACATGCTGAACTAGAGGAAAAACCGTTGTTGTTGCTTGACGATATTTTGTCAGAACTTGATGATGACAGCAAAGTTCTCGCTTTGGAGGCGGCTAATAATTATCAAACCGTTATTACCACTACCCAGTCGGAAATCGCCAGGGAGATCAAGGCTCATTTACCCGGCGCAGAGATTTTTACTTTTAAAGATGGGAAACTGATTTAATCTCACTTAAGATAACAGGAGAATTATGAATGAAACAGTCCGCCAATATTTTCGCACTCTCAGATTGCCTAACCCCAGTTCTCACAAAGGCCAAAACGGCAAACTGCTCATCATCGGTGGTTCGGAACTTTTTCATGCTGCCAGCAAGTGGAGTCTTGACATTGCTTCAAAATTTGTGGACATGGTTTTCTACAGCTCCATACCAAGCAATAACGAACTGGTAAAAGAGGCAAAGGGGGAGTTTTGGAACGGCATTGTCATTTCCCGCCAGGATATTGAAGACTACATTGAAGAAGCGGATGCAGTTCTTATTGGTCCCGGCATGACGCGGCAGAACGACACCAAAGAGATTACTGAGTATCTATTGACAAAATATCCACAGAAAAAATGGGTGCTTGACGCCGGGGCTTTGCAGATGGTTAATCCTCAACTGTTTACTGGCAGTTGCATCATTACTCCGCATAGCCGGGAGCTGGCTTTGCTTGAGCAACAAACTAGCCGGCAAGAATTGCTGGACAAAGGAGTGACCATTGTGTTGAAAGGAAAAATCGATTTGGTGATGAAGGGGGGAGATACAATCGAAATCACCGGCGGCAATCCCGGCATGACCAAGGGCGGCACGGGCGATGTTTTAGCCGGCTTGATTTCTGCACTCTACGCCACCCAGGATCAACTAACAGCAACGGTCACAGCTTGCGCTGCCAACAAAGCAACTGGAGATGCTTTAAGCACTCAGGTTGGTCCCTATTACAACGCTAGTGATTTAGTGGAAAAATTACCCCAAGTTTTTTGGCAAATGGTTCAGGAAGCTCAGACTGCAGATTAGTCTAAGGGTTATTTCTTTTTTGTCCTTGATTTAGCAGTGTTCGCGGCTTTTGCGGTATATTTTCTTTTAGAGGTAGTTTCATTGCTAAGCAGCTTGCTGTTGATTTCCTCCATTTTCCTTTGGATAGAAGCCAACTGCATTGTCACCAACACCGCCAGTGCCGTCATCAGCAATGCGTAAATAAAGAGGGAAGTCAGCGTGCCGTCTTTTCCTAAATATGGATTGACATATCCGTCAATAAACGCCTTAATTAGTTCGTTCCAAGCCAAAGCCACCACCACACCAAAACCGCTGGTAGCCAGGGAAACCATATTTTTAATTAATACCAAGGGCAGTTCTCCAATTCTTTGCGGTGATTCAATTTTTGACATATCAAAATTCTAAGGCAAAAACCCAAAAATGTTAAGCCCAACAGGCTTTTCATCGCAATAAATGCAAAAATTACGGTATAATCAAAGCAGATTTTCCATATGTAATATTGAGGATTTTAAGCAAAATGTACCAGCCGCACTTCACCATCACCAACAATCTGCTGACTTATATTTCCCGGATTGAATCTGCCAAAGCTCTGATTGAAAATGCGCCGTTGGTGCCGGCGTGGGAAGCAAAATTCCGCGACGACGCCATGACCAGGACGGTACACTATGGTACCAAAATCGAGGGCAATGACCTGACGGAAGAACAAGCTCAGCAAGTGGTGAGACTAAATGATGTGGCTGATACCCATGAGGTGATCAAACGAACCGGCATTATGGCCAGAGAACGGGATATCCAGGAAGTCATCAATTACCGCAATGTGATGGCTTGGATTGACCGCCAGCAGACCCCGCAATTCAATAAGGTCTTCACCGAGGATACGCTCAAAACCATCCACAAACTAACAGTAGACCGCTTGGTTGATGAAGAATACCAAGGAAAATTCCGTGACAAACAGGTAATTCTCAGGAGCCCGGTGGGCGACGTGGTGTTCCGGCCGCCAGTGTCTGTGGAGATTCCTTATTTAATTGCTGATTTCTTTACTTGGTCGCACTCCGATGCTGCCACGCGCCTGCATCCGGTCATCCGGGCGGCAATCACTCATTATCAATTGGTTTATATCCATCCATTTATTGAAGGCAACGGTCGCACCGCCAGGGCGATGGCAATGCTGCAGCTGTACTCTTTGGGATATGATTTCAAACGCTTCTTCTCGATTGAGCAGTATTTTGACAGTGACGTGCAGGCATATTATCAGGCTTTGTTGTCAGTGCAGCATACTCCCAACAGTGACATGAGTTACTGGCTCGAATATTTTTGTTATGGTTTGGCAATTGAGATTGATAAGGTTAAACAGCAGGTGCTGAAACTTTCCCGTGACCTAAAACTTAAAAAAGAGCTGGGAACCCAGGTGGCTTTGTCGGAGCGGCAAATCTTGCTGTTGGAGCTTTTCCATCAACAAGAGACAGTGACTTCCGATGATATGCAACGGGTGTTGCCAAATATCTCAGTAGACACCATTTTGCGTGATGTCAAAGATTTAATTAAAAAAGGAGTCATTGAAAAGCGCGGCGTAACCAAGGGTGTGACTTACAGGTTAGCCGATTAGTTGCTAGACTAAATAACATGAACTTTGCCCAGTTTGCAGAATTTCTGCAAAGACTTGAACAAACATCAGGACGTCTGGAGATGACTGCGATTCTGGCCGAGCTTTATCAAGCATTGGATCCAGTAGAGATCAAGCCGGCCAGTTATTTAATGCAAGGCAGTTTGGTGCCGGCATATCAGTCCCTGGAGTTTCAATTATCCAACAAAATGGTGATCCGAGCCTTGAGCAGGTTACAGGCAAATTACTCGGCTGCCGGCGTTAGCGGTGATAAGTATGCCGGTGCTGCGGTGGGTTTGTTTGGCGAAGAAGATTTAGGCGCTATCACCGCGGAAGTAGAAAAAGCATTTAAGAAATATGGTGACCTAGGTTTGGTGGCGGAAGAAATTGCCGCCGCCGGCCAGTCTGATGACCTTAGTCTGCTTGACGTTTACAACCGCCTTTATGAAATTGCCGGTTTCGCCGGCGGCGGCTCCCAAGAACGCAAAGTTGCCGGCTTGGTTGACCTGCTCAGCGGTTTGACGCCACTGGGTGCAAAATTTGCTGTCCGGATTGTGATTGGCAAGCTCCGCCTGGGTTTTTCCACTATGACCATGTTGGATGCGTTGTCCTGGGCGGTGACCAGCAACAAAGAACATCATGATATTCTGGAGGCGGCTTACCAGAAGCGCGCCGATGTTGGTGAGCTGGCGGAGTTTTATCTCATGCACCGGCAACAACTGGTTGCCGGCCAAGACGCGGCGACCATGCTCGAGGACTACACAGTTGAAGTGGGGGTGCCGGTGGTGCCAGCGCTGTGCCAGCGCTTAAACAGTACCGAGGAAATAATTGAAAAAATGGGCAAGGTTTTGGCTGAACCCAAATACGATGGCTTGCGGATTCAGATCCATTTTATTCGCGGCAAAAACAATCAGTCTGATCAAGTGACCGCCTTTACTCGTAACCTAGAAGATATCTCCCACATGTTTCCGGAGCTCAATAAGCTTGGTCGCTACCTTAATTCTGACCGCTGTATTTTAGATGCCGAGGCAATTGGATATGACCCGGTGGCAGATCGGTTGCTGACTTTTCAGCAAACCATCACCCGCAAGCGCAAACACGGTATAGATGAAGCAGCGCAAAAAGTGCCGGTGCGTTTTTACGTCTTTGACATTCTCAAAGCTGACAATGAATCCTTGATCAATAAGCCCTTAGAAGAGCGCAAAAAAGTATTGCAGCGGGTTTTACAGGCAAACTCCCAGTTTATTAACACACCGACGCTGGAAAGCAGCGACCCCGGCGAACTTCGGGAGTACCATGAAGAATTGCTCAAAGAAGGGTTGGAAGGGGCGGTGATGAAGCAGCTCGGCAGCAACTACCAGAGCGGCCGCAAGGGCTGGAAATGGGTCAAGATCAAGGAAACCGAGGGCACCAGAGGCAAGCTCTCAGATACTTTGGACTTGATTGTTTTGGGATACTATTCCGGGCGCGGCAAGCGCATCGCCCTCGGCATCGGCGCTTTCCTGGTAGGAACAGTTGAGGATGCAGGCAGTGAAGAGATTAAGACCATAGCCAAAATTGGCACTGGCCTGACTGATGAGCAGTTCCTAGAGCTCCGTGAGCGGTTGCAGCCACTGGAATCTCCTTCCAAACCCAGTCAATATGACGTGCCGGCGGGTTTAGTTCCTGACGTCTGGGTACAGCCGAAATTGGTGGTAGAGATTGCCGCTGACGAGATTACCAAATCGCCAATTCACACCGCTGGCATTGCTTTGCGTTTTCCCAGATTAGTGAAATTTCGGGATGATAAGACTTGGGAGCAGGCTACGACAATAGTGGAGATGAAGCAGATAATCTAGCTTCATCAGCTTCCAAAATTTTTTTGCGATATGAAGATTGCAGTCATTATCATTACCTACAACCGTGTGGATGACGCCAAAATCAACATGGAGTTAATCCGCCATCTCTGGACCCACCAGGAGCAACTCAGGGATATCACTCTGATTCATGTCTTTAATGGCCGACCCGAATGGTATCCCCACTTATGTCTGGAAGATGTCCTATTGCGAACAGAAAATCGCGG
The DNA here is from genome assembly GCA_002306315.1 of Patescibacteria group bacterium UBA1370. Taxonomy (GTDB): domain Bacteria; phylum Patescibacteriota; class Microgenomatia; order UBA1400; family PJMF01; genus UBA1370. The sequence continues at coordinate 11,549 of DBRK01000012.1, forward strand.
ACATTTTGAGGGAGCAGCGGCCATGATTGACGAGGGCATCGGCTATGTCCTTAAAGAAAAGAAAAAATATGACTACATTGTAGTGTTGTCAGCAGATACTTGGTTGGTAAAACCGGAAAAAGTTGCCGCCATACTTGAAAAAATGCAGAAAGAAAAGAAGCTGCTAACAACTTCACTCTGGTTTTCTGCCCAGGTGGTGCCAAATAATTTTGCCACAGAATTTTTTATCATTGATCCCCGCTTGGCAGCCAAGGTATTTCCGCTCAAGGTGGATGAGTTTGACAGCCGGCATTCTTTTTTGGCAAAAGTCCATAAGATTGTTGACCCTTTGCCGATGTTGGCTGTGCCTAAGGTTGAGCTCTCGCTTACTGATAATATTTGGCAGGAGTTTTCTGCCAACCACCAGCTGTTGGCAATGAAAGACAGGATTATGTTAACCCCGGGACGAAAATTGGTTTGGGTAGGCAATCGCCACTTCAGTCCTGACCTGGGTTATTTCTCCCATCATGATTTAAAGAAAAAACTCAAATTGCTGGGGAAACTGAAGCCGGAAATATTCAAAGCAGAACAGCCATTTGTCCATTTGCGGGCATGTTTTCACAAACTAAACGGTTCGAGCAATCTCAGCGATAGCGGTCGTCCATAGGGTAAATCCTGGATGGATTTGTTGGCAGCAGCGGCAGAGGGGATATCCGTGCTAGCTCTACTAACGCCTGATTAAGTGACCAACGCCATACACCCTGATATTGCAGCCTCCGGTTATTGAGGCCGTATTTTGGTTGTTTCAGCAATACAAACTCTCCGCCATTATTGAAAATTCGATCAACTAACTCGGTTCCTTCGTTGATGGTGATTTTTTTGTTAAAACCCTTCAATTTTCTAAAAAGCTGGGTGTCGCAGATGAAGACTGTTTCTACCACTCGGGGTTTTCCAAGGAGTTTGGTCAGCTGCATATAATGATAGGCTAATCTCTGCAGCGATCTGTGCACCGGGTTCCGGCTGAGAACATAGTAGCTGGTTGTAGCGCAGCAATTTCGAACGTCTGTCAGCTGAAGGTGAACTAACTCTAGATAATTTTTTGGCAAGCGGACGTCGGCATCGACAAAAATAATCCACGGGGTATTGGCTTTATTAGCTGCCCAGTTTTTTTGATAGCTCACATGCCTTTTTTGAGAATTGAGAATGGTCAGGTTAAGTTTTTTTTGAAATCTTGTGGCATATTTGACAGTTTTGTCGGTAGAGCGGCCATCAACAACTATGACCCGAAAATCTTTGTAGGTTTGTTGACAAAGATCATCTAGCAAAAGGGGAAGGCATTTTTCCTCGTTGTAACTCGGAATGATGACAGTGAACATAGGTGCTGTTGCTCAGCTGATTTGCAATTCCTTTAGAGTGCTTAACAGCTTGCGGGCGTGTTGCAGTTGTTTTTTTGAAGCGGTTTTGACGTAGCGGTTGAGGCTGCCAAACAATGACGCGGTTTCCGATTCGTAGTAGCCGCCGCCCTTCATCACGTACCCGTAATCTTCTTCGGAAAAATCAGCACCCTGTAGATATTTGAGCATCAACATTCCGGTTGAGCGGGCCATTTTGAGCGTGCCTTCTTTTCTCATTCGCCGAAGGGAATAATAGTATCTTGGTTCGCGGAATATTTGGTAGCTAAAGCCATTTTCGACGGCTTGCTGCAAAAATAGTGCATCTTCGAATACTTTTTGATTTTCGTCAAATTTAACCTTTTTGAGTACATTATGTTGAGCACCGATCATAGCGCCGAACGCGGCTTCCTGGCCGATGCTTTTGAATAATTCAAAACTGAAATTAATCGATTTTTCAATAGCTTGGTTAATGCGAGTCTCGTTATCATTGACACGGACCCAAGTCGTGAAAACATCGGTTTCGGGATGGCGGGCGAGTTGGTATTTGACACCATCTAGAAAGTAAGTTGGCAGCCGATTATCGGCATCCATGAATATCACCCATTGGCCGTTAGCTTTGGCGGCGCCGAAGTTGCGTTGGAAACCGACGTTGCGTTTCTCTACGCTGTAAATTGTCAGCGGCAATGTTTTTGTATACTCCAAAGCTTTGTTGACAGTTTCATCTTCAGAATTGCCATCTACTAAAATAACCTCAAAAACATCATTGGTTTGGTTAGCCAAGTCAGACAGTAATCCTGGCAAACTGACCGCTTCATTTAGAGCAGGTATGACAATAGAAAAATAAGGTTGTTTTTTGCTGACGGTTTTTGGTTTATAGATTGTATTTACATCTACTGACATACCGTTACCATTATACCTCAGATGATACAATCAATATATGAATCGCTCTCTTACCGCCGTTATCGGTCTGGGCAACCCTGGCGCCGCCTATGCTGGCACCAGGCATAATGCCGGTCATGAAGTCCTGGATGCTATTGCCCGCGAATTCCTGTGTGAAAATTTCTCCGAGAATAAAAAAATCAACTCAGCAGTTGGCAAAACCAGCGACTATTTGTTCGCGAAAACCTTAACCTACATGAACTTATCCGGCCAAGCAGTGAGGGCTCTGGTAGATTATTATCAGCTAGAAACTAGTCAAGTTTACATTATTCATGACGATCTGGACCTGGAATTGGGCACTTACAAAATCCAGTTCGGCAAAGGGCCGGAACTGCACAACGGGCTGTTATCTATTTATCAGCATCTTGGCACCAAGAATTTTTGGCATGTGCGGGTCGGAGTCGATAACCGCCAAGGCAGCCGGGCGATGGAACCAAGCGACTACGTTTTGCAGCGTTTTTCCACAGAGGAAAAAGCTGCCTTTGATATCGCTTTGAGAAAACTAGTTGAGGAATTAGTCGTGCACCTCAAGACTCATCACCAAGCGCCGGCGGTTTAGTCACTGAGCAAAATGTTTTACCTGCTTTCAGTTGGTTGCCAGCTTAGGTATGCTAAATAGCGATGATATTTTTCAAGAAAAAATCCAAGCGAGTATTGCTGTCGGGTCAAAGAAGCAAGCTCAAGCTGTTGGGAGCGCAACGCATCTTCCGGGATTTGGCAAACAAATATGCCGGCTTTTTCATGCCGATTTTCCTCTTTGAATTAGGCCGGCAGACAGACTTATTGGCTTTCCTGCCACTTCCTGCGCACCAGCGGGGATTTCTAGCTATTGCTTTTTATTTCATTATTTATGGTTTGATGGGCGCCGTCATGGGTATACCTTTGGGCAGGTTGATGGCCAAGACCGGCTATCGGCGCACCTTGGTGTTGGCTCACTTGATGCGGATGCTCTTTTTTTCGTCACTGTACATCTTAGGGCATGAGCCTTCCTGGATGCTTTTTATTGTTGTGGCTCTCTTGGATGGATTTAATTCCACCATCTTCTGGAGTGGCTTTTGGACCCTGATGAGCAAAGAAAGCCGCCGCAACCGCATGGGCAGAAACTTGGGAATCGTCCAGTTGATTTTGCAAATTGTGGCGGTAACTTCGCCGGCTATTGCCGGAGCCATTGCTTCGCTGGCTGGCATCACTGTCCTCTTTTTGTTTGGAATCATCTTTACTTTGATGTCCTTGATTGCCGTTTTAATGATGGAGCGGGAGGAAGTGAAGTACCAGGTTAGTCTCAAAGAATTTCGGCGCTGGTTGAGTGAGAAGCGTTATGAGCGGTTGGCTTTGGCATTGAGCGGCAAATTTATTAATGACGCCACAGTCTTTATCTGGCCGCTCTATGTTTTTTTGCTATTGGGTTCCATTGATAAAGTTGGTTACTTATTTACAGTATCTCTGTTTTTAGCCATGTTGGTGGTTTATTTTGCGGGTATGCACTTTGACCGCTCCAAGAGCCGTTGGCCGTTTATTACTTCTGGAGGCACTATTTCGCTGGTGTGGTTGGCAAAAACTCAAACTTTGTCTGTTTGGGGTATAGCGGTGGCTGACGCGATTGACCGTTTGGCAACAAACATCCATGACTTGTATTTTCAAATTGCTGTCTTGAGAAGAGGCAAGGGCAGCAAAGCTGTTGCCTACTTTATATATCGAGAAGTGCTGGCAAATATGGCCAGGGTGATTTATTGGTCGCTGTTCGCAATATTTTTCCTGCTTTACGGCGAATGGAAGGCGTTGTTTGTGGTAGCGGCTTTGGGTGCGCTCCTGAGTTTGCTGCTGAGAGAATCAAAAGAGGTCGAAACAGAAGCATAATGCAAGGTCTTGTGGCATAATGGGTTGCAAACATGACAGCCGGAGACAAACCATCCTCTGCACCTGATCCAAAAAAACAGGTTTCCAGTCTGGGCGACATTGTTGCCGGATATCAGGTTAAGGAAGATAAAGGTTATATCACTCAGGAGTTTCAAGATTTCGGTTACCGTCTTGCCCTCCAACTCAATGATCTCAAGCATAAAAGTCTTTATATTAAGATGGCCAAAGAAGTTGACCGCGGAATTCTTGAGCGGGCGCTGTCTTTTGTTAGCGACGCTGATCACGCCGAGAGCAAACCCCGACTCTTTATGTGGAAAGTGAAGCAGCTGAAAGATGAAAAAGCCGCAAAAATGACGGCAAAAACTCCCGAGGAAGAACAACCGCCGCTTTTCTAGTACAATACACCCATGGCCATGCATCGATCGACCAAGGTATTCATCTTTTTGCTTGTTATCGTGGCAGCTATAACCGGGTACAACTACTTTGCCCGGCCTTTTGCAGGATTGAGCAGAAATCAGGAACAGCCGTCGGAAGAAACTTTGGCGCCCGGAAATGGGCAGACGGAATTTACTCCAGAAGTAGTTTTTGAAAATTTATCTGAGAGAGAGAAGGTCCTGCAGATGATAGCCGCGCCGGTTGTTCTGGGCGGGGATAATGCGCTTGCCGGTGTGGCGCAGCCCACGACTTCTTCCGCAGCTACGGGATCAGCTGTTCAGCCGATGGTTTCCACCCCGACAAGTACGGTGCCGGCGGCAACGGGTTCTGCTGAGGCTTGGGTAGAGAGAAACAACCCCGGATTTATCACATTTTTTGGTGAAAAAATTTCCAGATCAGAGGCAGAGAAAACCATTGATCGCTATAAGTCGCTAGCCCGCTTGTGGGAGCAACCCCTCGTCAGTGCGATTGCCGTAGATCACGAGGGCGGAACGGTGCAGCGGTTAAGCGGCGCCGGTTTTACGCTATTGCCAAGTTGGCAGGAGCTTTGTGCTTTGGATGTTACGGAACGCGATGGCTTCTTGAAGCTCAGCAGCGAAGAGCTGAGCAGCATTGAAGTAGATTTTGTCTTTGCGCCGGTGCTGGATGTTGCTGACTTCAACCCGGCGCTACGCAATCGTATTTGCAGCGGCGACCATGAGACAGTCCTGGAGAGGGCTACTAGCTTTGCTTTGGCATTTCGTGATCGGGAAGTAACTCCGGTCTTTAAGCATTTTCCGGGAATCGGCGCCACTACCCGTGATTTGCATTTTGGTTTTGACCGGGTGACGGTTGATCCTCTTGATAGCCGCTTGTTCCGGGTGTTGCTGGAAACCTTTCCTGACGCGGCAGTGATGGTCAGCCATGTTGGCGTCGAAAATCAGTACCCAAATGTTCCTTGTTCTTTAAGCAAACCTTGCATTGATGAGTTGTACACGGTTTTTCCTGATGTGATGGTTTTTCCTGATGCTCTAAATATGACAGCAGCGGCTTATACAACCGATGGCATCAGAAAAGATTTAAAGCAAGTAGCAGCCGAGGCGGTTTTGGCCGGCAACACGGTTTTGGTTTTTGGCACCGAACTTGATGGCGACGATCTGGAAGATATTACTGCCGAATTAGTAGCTCAATATCAAAGCGACCCAGCAGTCCGCCAGGCTGTAGATGCTAGTGTTAAGAAAATCATCGCTTATAAGTTTCAACACGGCTTAACGGCGCAACCAGCGCAGTAGGGGTTGAATAGCAAAAAGTGAAGGTATATAGCAACGGTATGAAATGGGCAGAGCGGATTTTATTTTTACAACTGGTTTTTCCTTTGCTGTACGCGCTTATTTATTACTTCTTTACTGCCCAAGACACAATTAATCCTCTGGCAAACACGGTGTTATTCGCTGCCGGCCTCTATGTCGGCCAGTTCTTATTGTGGGCTGATGCCCGCTGGTTTTATTCCTATTACAATCCGCCTACAGAAACGGAAGCGACGACAGCCAATACAGAAGAAATGCCGGCTACACCTGATATTCCTCAACTGATTACCCGCTCACTCCTCTTTATTTTGTCTTTATTCCCTTTAAGTATCTACATGATTACCTCTACCGGCAGCGCCATGGGTGTGGGTGTGCTGTTGGGAATATTGGTGGGTTTGGCCATCGAAATGATAATTTTGAGGCGGGATTTGTTGTTCTTTCAGCAACACTTTTTTTATCAGCTGCGCCGGCCGGCAACGCTCAAGGAAACCGACCGCTTTATGTATGGTTATCTGGCTTTCATTTTGGTGGTGAGCATGTTAGTGCTGCTTTGAGCGGAATAACGAATTTTCGGAGCGAGGTCTATCGGCAAATTTTACAAGGATAAATGGAGATAAATCTTTTTGGCATCACCCTGCACCTATACGGTTTTATCTTGGGCTTGTCGGCTGTTGTTGGCTTGTTGTTGGTTGAAAAGAGGGCAAAGGAGCAAAATATTTCCAGCCGCTATGTTTGGACTGTGGCAGCGTGGGTTTTGGCCGGCGGGTTGGTTGCAGCCAGGCTTTGGCATGTGATCACCGATTTTGATTTGTATATTGGCCAGGGTTGGCAGGTGTTGGCGGTTTGGGATGGGGGGATGAGTATCATCGGCGGAATTTTGGGTGGCTTGATAGCATTGGTTTTTGCAGGCAAATGGTTGAACACGTGCAGGGATGTGAATTTATGGCAGCTAGCTGATTTGGCGATATTTGGTTTACCGGCAGCGCAGTGCCTAGGCAGGTTAGGTAATTATGTAAATCATGAGCTTTTTGGTTTGCCGACGGCTTTGCCTTGGAAACTGTTTATTCCTCTGGAGTATCGGCCGATTGGCTATGAAGCGGAAGCTTATTATCATCCACTTTTTGCTTATGAAATGGTTTTGACCGGCTTGTTTGCCGTTGGTTTGTGGTGGTATGACCAACAGGTTTTGGGTAAAGAAGAACGCCGTGACCAGGTTGGCAAAGGAAATTATTTTTTGGTTTATCTTGCCTATTACAGCATAGGCCGTTTTTTTCTGGATTTTTTGAGAACTGACCGGGCAGTAGTGTCTGGAGCTGGTTTGGGAATTAACCAAATATTCTTGTTAGTAGCACTAATAGTTGTGTTGTTGGCGGCTGTGAGACGGAAGATGTTGCCGGGGAAGAGGGTCGCGGCGGCGATGGTAGCCGCCGCCGGGTTGGGAGTCTTGCTAGTTGGGGTGATAATCGGCGCGCTAGCGGGGCAGCAGTCCGCCGCGCCAAACTCAGCTTCCAAATTTTCTCAAAAAAACACACTTTCTGCTCCTGAATTCCGCAATATCCAGCTTGGCGATGCGCTATTGCATGTAGAAATTGCCCAAACACCGGAACAAATTACTCGCGGGCTCAGCGGCCGTCCCAATATTGGCAGCGATGGACTGCTCTTTATTCTGCCCGGCAGGGAAGCACCGTTTTTTTGGATGAAAGATATGCAGTTTAATTTGGATATGGTCTGGATTGATCAAAACCAGGTTGTTGGTATTTCCAAAAATGTGCCCAAACCCCCGTCTGCGGACACACCAGACCCGGAGGTTCCCAGGGTTTCCCCTGGCCGACCTGCCGAGATGGTGTTGGAAATAGCAGCCGGTGATGCTGACAGGTTGGGCATAGAAATCGGCGATCGGCTGTCTTGGTGAAAACAGGCAGGAATGATATCATAACAATACATTCATGAGTGATGCTGCCCAAGCCCCACAAGCCGATATATCAAGCAGGCTGAAATCTTCATTTATGCCTGTTGCGACTGCAAACACCAACCCGAGTCAGACCGGAGATGACGTGTCTCCTGCTGTCCCTACTGTCGCTTCCGTTCAGTCTACGTTTCCAGAACCTCTGCCAGTGCAGACCAGCCCTTCAGATTCAGAAAAATTGGATATCATGCTTGGAGTTTTGGATAAGCTGGGAGGCCAGGTAGAGCAAGCTCCATCAGATTCTTCACAGCCTCCCGCAGCCGTTCCTGCTTCAGTGCAGGATCTGTCGACAATCGGTCAAGCCTGGCCGCAGGCTTTTGCTGCCTCCGATCCGCTGAATCCCCCTCATGCCGTCCGCACCGGACCCAAGGAGGCGACGGAATCCACCGCATCTCCTGATCAGACCGGCGCTGAGGTTACAGGCATCCAATATGTGGAGGAAGAGAAAAATCCGGAAATTCCTGTCGAGGTCGAAGGATATCTCCAGAGTGTAGAAGAGCGGGCTGCAGAAAAGCCGCCGGAAATCATCATTGCTGATGGCAGCGGCGAGTCGGAAAATGTCAGCTATCCCAGCCGGCCGGTGGTGGTATTGCCGATAACCGAAGAAGTTGAAGAAGCGGGCAAGAAAAAGAATCCTAACTTTAGCATCCGTTGGTTGGTGGAATGGAGCCAGAGAATTATAAAAATGTTTGCCGGTAAGGTAGTTTATAAACGAGAAAGTTAGCTCCTCTTACCAGCCCGGTTAACCAGAGGTACAATAAAAGTGGTATGAATAACTTGATGGAAATGGACATTGTCAATTTGGTTGTAGAGCTGGCTGGGAGCTTGTTGATTTTATTGGTGATAACAGCTATTTTTAGCATCTTTGGCTATATGATTTTTCAATGGTGGAAACATCGCAACCGTGAGAACTATGCTTTGGATTTTGCTACCCTGTTGGTGCGCCTTCCCCGGGACAACGAAATCAAAATCGATGCAGCCGAACAGATGTTTGCCGGTTTGTATTCTCTCAAGAAGGGAGGTTTCTTTTCCTGGCTCAAGCCTGAGGATGTCTTTGCCTTTGAAATTATCGCTCTCAAAGAGGATTTGGCTTTTTATATCAGCTGCTCCAAGAAAATTCGCGACTTGGTGGAAAAACAGGTGCATGGTGCTTATCCGAACGCCGATATTAAGGAAGTTGATGATGTCAACATTTTCAGTGAAAAAGGCCGAGTGGAATTTTGTTCGCTGCGGCTTGATAAAGCCAACCATTTTCCCATTAAAACCTATAAAGATTTGCCTACAGACGGCCTGTCTCTGATTACCTCAGCTCTGTCAAAGATGGGCGCGGGCGAGGGGGCGATCCTGCAAATCTTGTTGCAGCCAGAAGGCAGTCGCTGGAAGAAAAAAGGCAAGAAATATATTTCGGGCGAGAAAAAACGCGAGTCCGATCCGGAAAAGGCCACCTACAGCCACGATCCCAAGGAAATGGAGCACGTGGGCAACAAGTTGGACAAACCAGGGTTTAGGGTTTCGGTTCGGATTGTGGTGTCTGCCCCGCAGCAGCACCAAGCCGAGCAACATCTAAACAATATCAAAGGCGCTTTTGCTCAATTTGCTTCCGCCTATAACTCTTTTAAGAGGGGGCGGATACTTTTTAAACATCTTTTCATGATAGATTTTTTGTATCGGTACATGCCGTTGTTTAATCGCAATACCTTTGTCCTAAACACGGAAGAGCTGGCTACGGTTTTCCATTTTCCCAATAAAACAGTCGAGACCCACCATATCCGCTGGCTGAATGCCAAAAATGCGCCGGCGCCGCAAGAAATTCCCACCGAAGGCCTTTACTTAGGACTTTCTAATTATCGCGGTGAATCGCGGAAAATTTATATCAAAGATGATGACCGCCGCCGCCACATGTACATTGTGGGTAAAACCGGCACCGGTAAATCAGAATTTCTTAAGGAAATGATTCTCCAAGACATCGAAGATGGCAAGGGAGTCTGCGCCATCGACCCGCATGGAGAATTTGTTGAAGATATTTTGCAATTAATGCCGCCAGAGCGGGCTGATGACGTCATTTACTTTAACCCTTCTGACCTAATCAGACCAATGGGCTTAAACATGATGGAGGCAGAAACCGAGGAGCAGCGGCACTTTGTGGTCAGCTCGGTTATTGGCTTGATGTACAAACTCTATGACCCGCACCGCACGGGTATCATCGGCCCGCGGTTTGAACATGCCATTCGCAACGCTATGTTGACGATTATGTATAAGGAAGGTAGCACCTTCGTGGAGCTAGTACGGATTTTGACTGACAGCAAGTATGTGGAAGAGATGCTGCCCTATGTCAAAGACCCGGTGGTGCGCCGCTATTGGACAGATCAAATTGCCCAGACTTCTGATTTCCACAAATCTGAGGTTTTGGACTACATTGTCTCTAAGTTTGGCCGCTTTGTGACCAACAAAACCATGCGCAACATCATTGGCCAGCCCCACAGCGCCTTTAGTTTCCGCAAAGCTATGGATGAGCAGAAAATCGTTCTCTGCAATCTTTCCAAGGGTATTTTAGGCGAGGAAGATGCCAAATTCTTGGGTTTAATTCTGGTGCCAAAGGTCCTGACTGCTGCCATGAGTCGTCAGGATATCCCGATGTCAGAGCGCAAAGATTTTTACCTGTATGTTGATGAGTTCCAGAACTACGCCACCGAAGATTTTGCCGTTATCCTGTCTGAGGCCCGGAAATACCGCCTAAACCTGGTGGTGGCTAACCAGTTTATTTCTCAGATTGATGAAGATGTGAAGAACGCTGTCTTCGGCAACGTGGGTACAATGATTTCCTTCCGTATCGGTGTGCCAGATGCCAACTTCCTGCAGCACGAATTTGCGCCAACCTTCAATGAAAATGATTTAACAAATATCGAGAAATACCATGTTTATGTCAAGACAATTGTCAACAACGAACCGGTTCCGCCGTTCAGCATGTCGCTTTACAAAGATATGGATAAAGTCAAAGCGCGGATGAATCCCAAGCAAGCCGAGATGATCAAACAGCTTTCCCGCCTTAAGTACGGTAAGGACAAGGAGGTTGTTGAAGCGGAAATTAAGAGCAGAAGCAATTTGTAGGTCTTACCTGATTTTCTCAAAATCTTTTACCACCTGTTGGCAATAGAGATAGCGGCCGTATTCAAAAGCCCGCTCATGAAGGGGTGGCTGCTCTTTGTCGGCCTCGACTGAGCTGCCGAGGATACTTTGGGCGTGTTCGCCGACTACTTTGCCGCGCTCGG
>DBRK01000028.1 GCA_002306315.1 Patescibacteria group bacterium UBA1370
GGGGAGCCAACACTATACCCAACTCAACATTTCCAACTCGGTTTTCTCCTAATAAACTCTCATCAACTCCTAACATTCCTGTGATAAACTTTGTCAGCATTAATTATTAGGAACAAAAAAATGAGTAGATTGATTACCTGTCTCTGGTTTGTTAATAATGACGGACATGAAGCAGTAGAATACTACATCGATACCTTTAATTCGGCGCCCGGAGGTCACCAAGCAGTGCCGGGCGATATCACAAAATCGCCAAAATCATCGGAAGAAGTTTCAGGGAGACCTGAGGGTTCTGTGATGACGGCAGAGTGCGAGCTAGACGGAATGAGCCTGATGGCGCTTAATGGCGGTCCATTTGACCAATACCAGCTGAATGGCGCTACCTCTTTTATTATTGAGTGTGAGACTCAGGAGGAAATTGATTTCTTTTGGGAAAAACTTTCAGCAGATCCCGATGGCGGGCAATGCGGATGGTGTACCGATAAGTTTGGCGTTACCTGGCAAGTGGTCCCGAGGATTTTGGATGAACTAATGAGAGACCCTGAAAAAGCTGATGCCGTAGCTGCTGCTTTTATGCCAATGAAGAAAATTGATCTCGAAACAATCCGGCAGGCAGGGAAGTAGATGGGGGGAAGTGATAGGAGGTGTTGCAGATTTTTATCACAAAGTCTGTGAGTTGCTCCAGGTCGGTGAACCTTATCCTTTCCTTGATTTTTCCCCTTTATACTCGCTAATATAAAACCATGCTAGAAACCCTGTCCGCTCTACTTATGGCAGCACTAGCGGTAACAGGCTGATACAATTTCCCCATGATCAAAATAAAACGAGCCTACGAACAACCCGACCCTGGTGACGGCTTCAGAGTGCTCATTGACAGACTTTGGCCGCGGGGAGTGTCCAAAGCACAAGCCCGGATAGATTTATGGCTCAAAGAGATTTCTCCCTCAACTGAATTGCGGAAGTGGTTTAATCATGATCCCCACAAATGGAACGAGTTTAAGAAAAAATACCTTCAGGAACTACAAAACAACCCCGTGGCGGTGGAAAAAATGTACGCAATCTCCTTGCCGAACACAGGCCGGTCACGCTAGTCTATGCCGCCAAGGATGAGTTGCACAATGATGCGGTGGTGCTATCTGAATATCTCAACAAGTAGATTAAAAAAGCTAGCCGCCGCCTGTCATTTCCACGCCGGTGACACTATCCCAGTAACCTGGCAGCAATACTCAGGAAAAGGATAATACTCAACAAATCCTGCACAATGGTGGCAAACGGCCCAGCTCCAATTGCCGGATCAATGCCAATTTTTTTGAGAACAAAAGGTATGGCCATGGCAAAAAATGTTGCCACCATGATTGCCGCCATCACCGAAACACCAACCACGTGTCCCAGCACCGCCGAGTTCCACAACACCGCCCCCAGAATAACCAGCAACAGCCAGGAAACCAATCCAATCATGCCGGTAATCATCAGTTGCCTAACGGTGTAGCCGACAATGCCGATTTTGCCCAGCACCATATCGCGTATATATAGAGTTTGGGTTTGGGTGCCGACAGCGTTGGCTACGTAAGCCACCAGAGGGATAAAACCCGCCAGCACCAGGTTATTCTCCAAAGTGGCTTCAAAGCTGCCAACCACTCTAGCTGTCAACAAGCCGCCCAAAATGCCCAGGATTATCCAGGGGCTGCGGTGGGCAGCGGCGGTGAAAACCGGCATTGAGCCGGCATTATATTTTTGTTTCTTGCCCGGCAGAATACCGGAAAAGTGAAACATATCCTCTAGTTGTTCCTCTTGGAGAATCGATATGATTTTGTCATTTGGGACAACACCCAGCAGGATATTTTCCTCGCCAACTACTGGCACTGCTTTAATATTGTGCTTAATAGCCAGCTGGGCAATTCGTTCCCGGTCAGTGCTGGGATGACCATAGAGCAGCTGGTCGTTCATTAACTCTTTGATAGTGGTATTGTCTGGCACAGACAACAAATCGCGCACCGAAGCCACTCCTTTGAGCCGGAAGTTCTTGTCTACAACATAGATATAGTTGATGGTTTGGTATGCCTGGATTTCTAGGAAAATTCTTTTTTTCACTTCCTGGGATGTTTCGCTAGGATGGGCTACAGGCACAAGCTGGGTAATGAGATGGGCCGCGGCATCTGTCCGGAAGCGGCTGGGATCGATTTTGGATTGGGCAAAGTTGACAAATTCCTGTAATTCCATGAATCTAGTTTAGCAGATTAAAGTGACTGTTATAATCAACTCACCATGGCCGAACTCAAAACCAAACCCACCAACCAAGATCCCAAAGAATTTCTCAATTCCGTGCAACCGGAACAACGCAGACTCGACAGCTTGATTTTGTTGGATATCTTCCAGCGCCTGACCGGTGAAAAACCGGTGATGTGGGGCAGCAGCATCGTCGGTTTTGGCCAATATCATTACAAATCGGAGCGCAGCAGCCAGGAGGGCGACTGGCCGCTGGTGGGCTTTTCGCCCCGGAAGCAGAATTTGTCCCTATATATCTTGCCAGGTTATCAACAGGAACCGGATTTACAACTGCTTTTGCAGAAACTCGGCAAGCACAAAACCAGTGTCGGTTGTCTTTATATAAATAAGCTGTCAGATGTGGACAAGGATGTTTTGGAGGAGATTATCAAAAAGTCGCACCAGTTGATGAAAAAGCGGTTTGCAGAGAGCTAAAACTTGATGTTAATTGTGCCTGCCAAAATATTGGTGGCAAAATTAATAAGCGCCAATCCTAGTCCTGTATGGGCTTGCATTTTTTCTTGAGCGGTGGTCATCGGATAAGTAATAATAGTTCCCTCTGCGAAGAATGCTATGATTGCGCCTACAAAAGAACCTGTTGCAACTGTTGGTGAGCTAAGATTTTTTACCAATTCCCAATATTCATAAAACTCTGATGAATAGCTTGGCTCAAGAACAAGCAAAAGGCCATATCCCAATGTTAACGCCATAAGAGCCCCATTTATTTTTTGGCTATATTCTGGCAGAGTGTCTTTCTCTTTACTCATAGTAAAATATTATATTCAGTACTTAATATAACTTCAAGATTTGTATGTTTGGGAATTTATTTGAAGAAGGGGTTCATAGTAAGATACATTGGCTCAGTGCAATTACCACCTCCATCATGGTGCGGGCTTGAGTAAATAACCGCTTCTGCTATATTCTTATGTAAGGCTGACTAGAAGGTATCAAAAACAATCCTGCCTATAGTCCTGAACTCATAAGCTAACTTAGAAAGTTAGATGAATGGCTGTTGAAATTTATGCGCCTGCACGTGAGCTTGAATCAGGTGTAATTGTTCCGACATATACGAGAACAGCGCCAGATGAATTGAAAAGATTATTCCGGCGCGAAGCATTACCTCCAGAGGTGCTCGCACGCTTCCGTGAATTTGGTCGCATTACTTGGCACAGCATCGACAAGATGACCTACCCCGAGACTGGGCTGCCTGCCGACCACCTGCATTTTGATCATCCCAACGGCAATGGGGCAGAATCCCTTCAGCGAATCGACAAAACCAGCATGACTAATATCGGTTTCATGCTGGCAACCATAGGTGCAGCAGCAGACCTGGGATTCATATCCCAAAACAATGCGACAAGTAGGCTCGACCAACTAATTTCCACGATTGAACGATTTCTTCAAGATCCTGAGATTGCAATTCATACCAGAAATGGCAAGGTGTTGCCTGTTAACTGGATTCAACCCTCCTCAGGCAAGGTGCTGAGGAGATGGCCTGGAACTGAAAATCCGGTCAAACAGCATGTTTCCTCTGTCGACGTTGCTTGGTTAATGGCTTTCAGTAAGTTAATTGCAGCGCAATTTCCAGAATTTAGTATCAGAATGCAAGAGTATTTGTCAAAGATTGATTTAGAATTCATGTTTGATGAATGGAGTGGGTTTTTTCATGGCAGCTACCTTCCTGAAAAAGGTTGTTTTGAAACATGGCAGTATAATGCACTTTCCGAAGCGCGGATAGCCTATGCTGTTTGCGGTGAGGAAATAGCTGGACATATGGTTAAGCTTTTCAATCGAAGATCCGAGGCTAGCTATTTTTATGACCAAGAAGGCAATTTAGGCAGGAAGACCTGGAACGGTGAACTCTTTGCCTTGTTTTGGCCGCTGTTGTTAATTGCAGAAGATGAATATCCTCACTGGTTGAGCACCTTTCATGCAACTATAAATGCTCAAAAAGAATATGGTTGGAGGAACAACAATGGTTACTATGGGTATTCAGCCGGACTTGGCCCTGATAATAGGTATTTCGAATTTAGAGTGCCTGAAACAGGCGAAAATCCGTCTTATTACGAAAACCAGACTGTGATTACTCCCGCGGCGCTGATTTCAACAGGTATTGTACAACCCCGTCAGGCATTGCAGGAATTAAGCCGATTATGCCGTGATTTTCCAGATATCCTGCACCCAGGTTTGGGCCTCGGCGACACACTTGATACTAAATCAGGGGCAATTCAGAAGGACCAGTTGTTGCCTAATCAAGCTTCAATTTTGCTAGCATGTTGGAATATCGTCAACGATCGGCAGCCGCAGAAACTGTTTGAGCAACAGCTGCCGATTTCTCTGTTGAGAGCATACGAAGATACTCCTTTGTGGTAGCAGCACTTTATAGCTATTTGCCGCTAAATTCATGAGCTTCAAAGTATGTTATGCTAAAAGCATATGTCAAACCCCCAATCCCCCCAGAGTAAAGAAGTTGAAAAAGGCCCGTCCAAATTTAAACGGGTCCGCGGCAACCGCAAGTTTCGCTTGATCTTGATTGCTGCCTTGCTGATTTTGGTGGCCATTTTGTTTTTCTTTTTTGAAAAATTCCGGCTGATTTTGGTGGTGGCCTTTATAGCACTACTGGCTGCCTTTGGCCTGGAGGCGACTCAAAACGATTGGGATTTGGGAAAGCTTTTTGAAACCGGTTCTTTCCAGGAATCTAAAATACTCCGCGACCAAAGCGGCAATATTCTCTACGACATCAACGGCGATATTACCACCGATGCCACCAAAGGCAAAATGGCTGACGAATACAACTGTGATGATTTCGATTCCCAACCGGACGCACAACGCTTCTTTGAAAAACTCGGCGGCACCGGCAATGACCTCAATCGTTTAGATGGTGACAAAGACGGTCGGGCTTGTGAGAGCCTGCCCATCGGCAGTTAAATCGCATCCGCAAGTTCTGCTATAATCAGCCGGCATGCCTTCTAAGAAGACACTCACCGCTGGTCAAACTCAGGAATTGCTGGAAACATTGCGCACCCGGTTTGAAAAACACCCCGAACGTCATCAGGACGTCCAGTGGGATACTGTCGAAGCCCGTCTGAAAGCCAATCCCTCCAAACTCTGGTCCCTCTACGAAATGGAACGTACTGGCGGCGAACCCGATGTCACCGGTTATAACAAAAAAACCGGCCAGGTAGTATTTATCGATTGTGCGCCAGAAAGCCCCAGCGGCCGCCGCAGCCTCTGCTACGACCGCGCCGCCCTGGACGCCAGGAAAGCCCACAAGCCCAAAGGCTCCGCCATGGAAATGGCTGCGGCTATGGGGATCCTACTCCTCACCGAGGAGCAGTATCGCCGCCTCCAGGAATTAGGAGAATTTGACACCAAAACTTCCAGTTGGATTGTCACACCGCCGGCCATCCGCAAGCTCGGCGGCGCGCTCTTTTGCGACCGCCGATATGATCACGTGTTTGTTTACCACAACGGGGCAGATTCTTATTATGCTGCCCGGGGTTTCCGCGGCATGCTGACCATATAATGCATGGCTAGCAAAATTTCAAAAAATGAAACTAATTATTTGTGAAACGGCATCTACAGCCAGTTCGGCCCAAATGGCCAAAAAAGCCAGCACCACCAGCACATAAGCCGCCGGCCGGTACTTAACCTCCACTTTTGCTGCCACAACTTCCATAATAACGCCGGTCAAAAACAGCAAAAAACCCATGACTACAAAATCCAGAATTCCCCACGGCCAGCGGGCCAGCAGCGGAATAACCAGAATCAGGGCAGTACCTGCAAGCGGACGGAAGAAATTTTTTATTTTCATATTACTCCTTCTTATTATTCTTGTTTATATTCCAAAATGTCTCCAGGCTGGCAATCCAGTACTTTGCAGATTGCCTCCAGTGTGGAAAAACGAATAGCTTTGGCTTTTTGATTTTTCAAAATAGACAAATTTGCCATGGTGATCCCGACCTTATCAGCCAGTTCGGTCATGCTCATTTTCCGTTTTGCCAGCATTACATCCAGATTAATAATGATTGGCATACTTCCTTAGACTGTTAAATCATTCTCTGACTTGATCTCAACCGCTTTCTGCAGCAGGCTTTGGAAAACAGCTGCGGCGGTGGCGACACAAGCAGAGGCAAAAATTACGATCAATACCATCGCCAGCAATCCGGGTGCATCGTCCTTTTCTGCTAGATAATAAAAGTAAGGAGATCCGGCCAAGAAAATACCGCTGATTACAAAGGCGCTAAGTTTAATTTGTTTCAGCGCCATCACGGCTTTATCAGAAAAAACTTGATTTTTTTCAATATAATTTAAAAGTTTATATGCTAAATAAAGTCCGCCCAGGAAGGGAATCGCGGGGAAATACAAGCCAATGAGAACGACTCCATAATCAAAGTCCCCCAACAACTCTGATCCAATCAACATCGGCAGACCGATGGTCAAAAAAGCCAGTTCTGCCACTCCAATCACCAGCAAGACAAATTTAAGAAATAAAGTAGAACTTAGCCTCATAAGCCCTCCACAATTCAGAATATTCTTTCAGTATAGCAAGAAATATATCGAATGTCAATAAATATATATTGAAAAACGGAAAATAATCCGGAAAATCCAGGCTAGCCCAAAATCGGCAGCACATCCAGGAAAATAAAGGCCAGCAAACCGCCTACCACCGACATGGAGACTCCCCAGACCATCAACAGCTTAAACATCCGGTTGCGGACGCTCTTGTCCTCAACTGCTGCCAGACACAGGGCGCCAAGCGTTGACAACGGGCTGACATCTACCATGTGCGAGCCGACTGCTACAGCAATTACCATCGGCACAATGCCGGCAATCATCATTTTTTCCGCTAGCCCAGGCAGCAGCGGCAGGAACGCAGGCAAAACCACGCCTGAAGACGAGCTGTAGGCGCTGATTAGGCCGCTAAGAAAAGCCAGTAGCCCATTCACAGAATTAGCGCTGGCTGATGAAGCCAAATAGCCTGTGGCCAACTCCAGCCCTCCGGTTTTTTCCATTAATCCAATTAAGACTGCTATCCCCGACACCATTAGAATGGTGCTCCATGGAACTGTCTTGAGGATTTTTTCCTCCTCTGCCAAGTTTAATACAAACATAGTCAGAGCAATAGCCATAGCCAGCAGAATCAACGGCAGCTTGAAGATCAGTACTCCTACCAAGAGCAGACCGATCAGGCAGATGGTAAGTTTTTGTTCTTTTTGCAGAGGATCTATTTCGATTTTAAAAGCTTCCTGATGATGAGCTGCTGGTTGATGTTCGCGCCGATAGCAGCGGATCAGGTAAATTCCGTAAGCCATCAGCGCAGAAATCGACTGAAGCACGGTAGATGCGCCAAAGACGATCCAGATTACATCCGGGGAGACTGACATCTTTCCCAACAAACCGACAGTAATAATTCCGGTCGGTGCAAAAGGAGAGAAAGCTCCAGCATTGGCGCCGGTGCAAAGCATTATGGCAACCAGCAGCGCAGAAACATTATGCTTGCGGGCAAGCAGCATCGCTGTCGGAGCCAAAATTGCGGTGGCCACGATATTGCCAGGGCCCAGGGCAGAAAACACAAAAGCGAGCACAAAAATTAGCACCGGCAGCAGCTTGCGTTGACCTTTGATCAAGAATAGAGCCCGCTGCGTCAGTTTATCGAGGGTGCCGTTATGATAGGCAGTTCCGAAAACCAGACTGGTGGAAACAAGCAGTACAAACAAATTCGATGGAAACAAGTCTGTAATTGTATTGAGGGGCATGTCCGCCAGGAAAAAACCAATGGCGCTGGCTGCAAGTAGAGCCAGCAGTCCGGGGTTAAGGCGCTGATTAAGGCAGCTGATAACAACAACTCCTACCAAAGAAATCAACGAAACCACCGCGATATTCATGCAGCCTGTTCTTTCTAGTTCCTTTTTTATTGAGGAGCAAACTCAATTGTATACCTGTTAGAAAAAACTATAAGCACTAAAAATAAAAAATTAGTCCTATAAAATATTGCCAACTGAGACATTCTGATATAATTACTTCAAGCTATTCCCCGCTTTTAAATAGAACTATTTTTTGCTGTATAACCCAAGATCAAGCATCATAAGTGAGCACAATATAGAGCAGCAAATTTTTTGATTTTAACCAATGTTGAACCATAATATCCGGTGCAATAATTACTGATATGAACATTAAAAACCGCCCCATCGGGGTAAATGGGTACTCAGTAACATTGCTTATTGCCGGTTTGGCTGTGCTGCTGCTGGCTGCAGCTGTGATCTTCACGCCGCTCAGGACACAATTCGAACGTCCGTCGTCAGCGCAACCCTGGGTGGCAACCTAGGAAGCGGTTGAGTTGCCTGCAGATTTTTGGATACTCCGGGATACAATCAATGCAAATGATGAGCGCATTTATTTCATGGGATATGACTATTCTGCAGATATGCCGGTGGATGTTTCGCCGGAGCCAAAATTATATTTCATAGAGTTACAAAAGATAAAAACAGCACAAGTTGCAAGGGAAAACTTGCCTTTTGGCGGGGAAGATTATCTCAGCCTCAAGAGTGTAGTTCATGAAAACGGTATTTTCACATTTGGCTTTAAAAACTTAACCAGGGGTGAGGGTTTGCCTGAAGCAGCTGATGAAGCAACTGCTTTCATGGGCATACTCAATAAGTCGGGACAGGTTCAAAATTGGCAGCAGCTCAGCATCGGCTTGCCGCCAAATATTCCTCATGATAACGGTGGCTTTTTTCTTAAGGCCAGCGGGGGGCGTGTGTATGCTGTGATTTATGAGGATGCTCCAACCATGAGAGTTTATGAGTTGGCTATGACAAATGGCCAGCCAGAATTATGGCAGCCGGTAGGGGAGTTGCCCTCTCTTGTATTAGGATCTTCTCAAGGTCTATCTTCATCAGTGTTGTTTTTGGATGATGCTGTCATATCCTTCGGCAATGAAGGCTACAACCGCTATCAATTGGCGGATGGCAAGATCGGCCGCCTCTTGCAATCCGGTTCAATAGAAGTCGTTGATGATTCCGGAAACAACAAAAGTATAGAAGAGGCAACAGCTAATATGTATGAACCTTATTTTGTTTCCATGAGTTCAAAATTACTGATGGTTATTCCGGAAACCAGCCCGAATGATAAGGTGAGCCTTGGTTTGTACCAGGCCGAGATCAATGACAGTACATTTAAGTTTCAGAAGGAGGCGTCCATGGAAACAGGTTTAGATAGAGAAAACGCCCAGGAATTTATTTTCACCCACAATCAGAACAACATCTTTGCATTGGTGCATGATTTAGGGGAGATGAACGAAATCATTACCAGGAAGCTGCTGATTTTTACGGTGCCGGAATAAACTTCTAGGCTGTTTCCAGCCCAGCCAAATAATCCTCAGTCAAAACAGGGATATTGTTCTCCAGCCATTGCTCCATATCTTTTTCCTGCTGCAGAATCCTCTCCAGTTCGGGAATAACCTCAATATGGTTCATGGTGTTGGCTGCTGCTACGATGGCGGTGTAAGAGGCGATTTCCATTTTTTCTGCCGCTGCTTGCATCTGAGCATTTTTTATTACCCGGTCCTTGGCTAGCATGGTGGAGGGTCCCTTGATTGCTCCCATAAGCTCACCCAGGAAGGATTTTACTCCGGAAACCTCGCCCCCCAAAGTTTCGATGCAGTCTTTGACTATCTCGGCGTGATCTTTGGTTGCTTTTAAATGTTTTTGAATTCTTTCCTGAACATCAGGATGATCTTCTGCTTGTCCCGCGTGGCTTTCCAATACTTGAATCAGATCTTTTTCCATGGCGTGTGCATCATTTAACCAGGCTAGCAGTTGTTCGTGCGGTGTCATTTTTTCCTTCACTACTTGCAAAATCGAACGCTATCCTAATGGCAGTAAAGCTAAATGATGACAGAGCCGGGTTAGAGTTGCGCAAGACAGCTTCAGCTGCGATTTCTGATATACTCAAAACATCATGGCTAGCCTGCTAGAAACGCTCCGCTATGAGCGCAAATACTTTACCCTGGATTATTCTGCAGAAGATTTAGAGCAGTTTGTTTTGGCAAATCCGGCAGTTTTTCGGTCTCAGTATTATCCGCGGCGGGTTTGCTCGATTTATTTTGATACCCCCAATCTGGATTACTATGCTCTCAATGTCATTGGTTCTGCTGATCGTAAAAAAGTTCGGGTGCGCTGGTATGAACATGATGACAAACTGTCGGACCTGCAGCTGGAAGTAAAACTGAAAAGGGGTGAGTTGTCCCGCAAGGAGGTGCGGCCACTGCAGGGAAAAATCTCTGATTATGATTTGCAGGAGTTAGCTAGCAAAGTCAGGCAAGTTTTGAAACCGGTTTTGGCTGAATCCGATTTGTTGGTGCCGGTGGTGACTAATTCTTATCTACGGCGGTATTTTTATTCCAATGATGCTGCTGTCAGAGCGACTGTTGATTCCGAACTTGAGTTCCGACCAGCTGAAGTTTGGGAGCGGGGCGGGCGACCACATTATTTGCCAGCGACCATCTTGGAATGCAAGTACGCGGTTGATCAAGATAAGGTGATCTCCGAGGTAGCTCAGGGTTTTCCGCTCAAAGCCACTAAGTCATCAAAGTACCTGATGGGAGTTGAGAGCATATGATTTGGAAAAGTGGCAAGAGGCAATTCGTCGGCAAAGTGGGTTTAGTAAAACTTGGGCTGATTTTAGCGGCAGTGCTGATCTTGGTGTTACTGCAGAAAGATGCTTTGTTGTTGCTGGCGGGTGTGGAGCCGGTGGGGATTAAACCGGCTGGGAATTTTTTTGACGCTCCAGTTGAATTGGAGTTAAGTACCCCGCTGACTGGCAGCATCCGCTATACGCTGGACGGCTCGGAGCCGGTTCCGGAATCTCCAATCTACACCAACCCAATAGCAATCAACGAATCAGTGGTCATCCGCTATGCAGTTTTCCGGGACGACCGGCGCGTCAGCCAAGTTCTGTCTCATGATGTTTTTGTCGGTGTTCACCATAGCGTGCCGGTGATATCCCTGACAACCGAGCCAGAAAATCTTTGGGATCCGGAAACCGGCATTTATACCGAAGGCAATAACAAGAACCATCTCCAGGAAGGTGAAGATTGGGAGCGGCCGGCCGAAGTTAGGTTTTATGAAACCGATGGCAGCCTGGCTTTTCAGGAGCTAACAGGAATTCGTTTGCATGGTAATGCCATGCGCGTCAAACCGCAAAAGGGTTTCCGGATTTACATCAAAGATATCAATGGCCGCAACGGCCGGCTCCGTTATCCTCTTTTTGGCGAGAACGGCAACCGCGAATATGCATCTTTCATTCTCCGCAATGGCGGCGATCCCAAGACGTTGCTTCGTGACCGTCTGGCTGGAGCGCTGGCTGAGGAACAGCCAAATATCATAGCGCAGAAATCCCGGCCGGCAGTGTTGTATCTTAATGGCCAATACTGGGGGCTTTATTACATCTATGAACGTTTTGACGATGTTTATTTCTCAGAACGCTACCGGTTTAAGCCCAGTTCGTTGTCGATGATCGAGATTCCGCTCAGGGATGGTGATGACCGGGGTAAAGCCATTGCCGACACCCGCAACAGCGCCAGGGATGCTGAGCAATTCAATGACTTGCTAAGAGAAGTTCGCAGCTGCGGCAGTTGCGGCAGTTTCACGATCATGAGCCAATATTTTGACATGGAAAACTTTATCGATTACTACATTTTTGAAATGTTTTTTGCCAATGTGGACTGGCCATACAACAATGCCAAACTTTGGCGCTACGGCACAGACGAGTACTCGCCCGAGCCGGATGCGATTAAGGAGCTCGACGGTCGGTTCCGCTGGTTGCTTTTTGACCTCGATGCCGGCTTGGGTGGAGCGTATAAAACAGAAGAAGATATGCTCCGGGCAGCAGACAGCAATACTTACACCAAACTAGTTGATGACGCTTACCCATTCCGTAATATGTTCAACAACCGGCTTTTCCGCGAACGCTACCGTCAACGGTTGGAGGAACTGCTAGGAACCACTCTCAGCCCAGAAAATATGGAGGCTAAGATCGATGCGCTGGCCGCTGAGATCCGGCCTGAGCTGCCCCGGCAAATCGAGCGCTGGAGTGCTGAGACGCTGGCAGCCGGCGGGGAGGCAGTGGCCGACATGGAGGAGTGGGAGCGAAATGTAGAGTTGCTCAAGCTTTATGTTCGGCACCGGCCGGAAGGGTTTGCGGCTCGGACCGAGGATTATTTTGCATTATAATCATTATGAAGGAGTGCTATGAATCTTGACCAACTGCTATCATACTTTGAGGCTACTCAGCCGATAAATCCCACAGAAATCATTGCTCAGGCAGCCTTACTTTATATTTTGGCCAAAGCGCTGTCACTGTTGTACATCTACACTGGCAACTCGCTCTCAAACCGCAGTCGGCTGGCGACAATTTTTCCGCTGATGGCATTGACGACAATGCTGATTATCTCGGTAGTGAAGTCATCGTTGGCTCTGTCTTTAGGTCTGGTTGGTGCTCTATCTATTGTCCGGTTTAGGGCAGCAATCAAGGATCCGGAGGAGCTGGCTTTTATTTTCTTGTCAATTAGTTTAGGTCTGGGTTTTGGCGCCGATCAGGTGGTGTTGACCACGGTTTTCTTTGTGGCTATAGCCGCGATTTTGTTAGCGAGGCTGCTGTTTCGCGGACGGCTGGGTCGCAGATTTACCGAGGCTGACTCGGCGCACTTGGAACTGATTTTTGAAAAACAACAACAACTGCCGAAAATTAATGAAATTCTTGACCAGCATTGCCAGGAAGTTAAACTCACCCGGCTCGACCAGAACGAACATCAAGCAATGCGCTTTTTGGTCAAGCCCAAGTCTGTGGAGTCGCTGGACAGGTTGCAGCAGGAGTTTCTCTCACTGGATGCTGATGTGCAGTTGACGGTGTTGCAGTATCAGCCGTTGATTTAGGCTAATTAATCGAAAAACTTACCGCTGCTGAGAAGCATGAAATCAATTGTCGTCGCAGATCTCTCATCGCTACTAGTTCCTGTTTCATTTGCGTTTGCTCTATAGTGTTGTCTTCAATTTGCTCCTGATGTGCATCTTGCACTGCCTCACCGACCTCGGCCAGTTCATAGTATGTCATGCCTTGATTGCGCCGGACCTCCTGAGAAGCATAAACAATTGTCTCGTTGTCCTTAGCAAGCACCTCCAGTTGTGTTTCGATGGCTTTTATCCGCAATTCAATCAGCTCAAGCAATCCTAATATCAGCTCTTGGATTGACAATGATTTTTCCGCTGCCCGGTGCTCTGACTCGACTATATTGTGTTGCAGGGCATAATAGACCACCCAAAGAGGTAAGGTCTCAGGGCCGCGCCCTTCAACTTCACCAAATGCTTCAGCGGCTATGTGGGCAGCTCGATTGTTTTGTGAATCAATAGCCAATTGGTAGGCGGTTTTTTCTAAAGTCTCAAGATATGTCGCAGCTAAACCCAGCTCTGCCAGCTCCTGGCTATTTTGCAGCCAATCCATAAGATGGATGATTGTTTGCGCGTGGAGATCAAGGCCGACCTCAGGGCTCATGCCTATGGTAGGTAAAAAACCTCTTGGATCTACTCCTTCAAGACCGGCGTATTTTCCTCTCTCTGTAGCAGGAACATGAAAGTTTTTTGCTGTTTCTGGCATGATGCCTCCTTTTACTTGGAGACGATGCGGAGGGATTAAAAAAGACTCCGAGAGGAGTCTGAAATCTCTCGATGCTCGTCGATAATATGTACTAGCTGAAGATCGGACTTATTCCTGATGGAAAACACCGTTGCGGCACAGTTGCAGATTTTCACTGCATTCCACAGCTAGCCTCAGAGTATCACGCGCTTATGATGACGGTCAACTGGAAAGTTGGTATATAGTGATGCAGATCACGGTCTTGTCCTCTGGTCCGCATAGCTGTACCATACACCGGTATGTCGATTTTCCACCAACTCTTGGCTAACACCTTTTTGGTGTCAATGAAGAACAACTTTGTCTGGTTTGCTTTGACCTACTGGGTTTATCTCTCGACAAAATCTGTGATTTCCACCAGTCTGGTTGGAGGCACTTTTCTGGTGGCCGCAGCTGTTTCCAGCGTCTGGCTGGGATCATTGGTAGACAAGCACCGTAAAAAGCAAGTGATGCTGTGGTCAAACATCGTGACTTTGATATTTTTTGTTCTCGGTTTTTTGCTCTATATTCTCCAACCGCAGGAGGTGTTTGCATCAGTTCTTAACCCGCAACTATGGTTGATGATTGTGTTGCTGATGGCCGGGGTGATTGCTGGCGCGATCTACGGAATCGCGGTTCCAACTATGGTGACTCTGTTGGTGCCCAAGGAAGGCCGGGACAAGGCAAACGGGTTATTGGGTACTGTCATGGGACTATCATTTGCGGCTACTTCTGTCGGTAGTGGCTTGATACTTGGGTACGGTGGAATGACCTGGGTGTTGGGGATTGCCATCGCTTTGACTTTAGTGGGCATGCTACATTTGTTGTTGATTCCGATAGAAGAAAAGAAGATTATTCACCTGGAAGAAGCGCCAAAGGGAATAGACTTTAAGGGAACTTTTAAGGTAGTCAGGTCCATACCGGGTTTGTTCGCACTGATTCTTTTTACCACTTTTAATAATTTCATTGGCGGAGTGTTTATGGCATTGATGGACGCTTATGGCCTCTCGTTGGTAACAGTGCAGATTTGGGGACTGCTCTGGGGTGTGCTTAGTTTTGGTTTTATCTTCGGCGGCTTGTTTATTGCAAAATTTGGTCTGGGCAAGAACCCATTGCGCACGCTTTTTATGGTGAACTCAGTTATTTGGGTGACCTGTATTTTCTTTCCCATTCAGCCGTCGATAGTCTTGCTGTCTCTGGGCGGGCTTGTCTGGATGTCATTAGTGCCTTTTATAGAAGCAACCGAGCAGACCATTATTCAAGCTGTGGTTCCGCCACAACGGCAAGGCAGGGTTTTTGGTTTTGCCCAAAGCGTAGAGCAGGCGGCCTCACCGCTGACTGCTTTTTTGATTGGGCCAATAGCACAGTTTTTGTTTATTCCCTTTATGACCACTGGCCGTGGAGTGGAGTTGATAGGCAGTTGGTTCGGAACTGGCACTGGGCGGGGCATTGCTTTGGTTTTTATGATGGCTGGAGTGTTGGGTTTAATAGTGACAATGATCTCTATGAGGTCAAATGCCTACCGACTGTTAGCTGATAGGTACAGCAGCTGATCTAAGAATGCTATACTGAGATATAGTACTCTACATATTCCTATCTGTCGTGCTTTTTGCTATCTTAATATTGGATAAGAGGTAATCTATTAAGCCGACATAAACTGCCATCGCTGGCTGCTAAATGAAATATTATCTTGCCGGACTTACAAATATTCTCCTTGGTTTGCTGATCCTGAGCATTGTCTTTCTTTTTGAGTACTTAATTGTGCCCAAATTACTCGGTGTTTACCAAGGACTTTCGGCGACGCTGCCCGCGCCAAATAGCTCAGTTTTTCTTTTCTACACCATGCTGGGAGTGAGTAATTTAATGCTTGGCGTGGCCACGATCAGAAAATCACCCAACAGGCATCATTATTTTTGTTTAGGTTTGACAGCGCTGATTGTTTCTTTTTTCCTTAGCGGTTTTTTGGTGTCCTACTTAACTGACAGGGTGTTAAACCCGCTTTATGATCTCACTTCTTCACTCTAGTTATTTGAGAATAATTAGTAACGGCTTGGGAAACATTGCGATTGGCACTTAGGGATGCTTTTGCTAAACTATCTGCCGTGATAAAGAACACAGCTTCCTCCAAGTCAATTCCGACAGAAAAACAGGTGGGTCAACTGGCCAAAGCTGTTGCTATTTGCGCGGTAGTGGGTCTGCATTTTTTGGCGTTGTTTCCGGAAACTCTTTATACAGCTGAAGGAAAGGGTATCTATTTTATCGTTCTTAATCAAATTGCCCGCTTCAGCGTGCCATTGTTTTTGGCTCTGTCCGGATTTGGCTTAGCCAGGAAATATCAGCATGAGATTCCTTCGCTCAGGGAATTTTTCATGAGAAGGGTTTCCAAGTTGCTGCCGCCTTATCTACTCTGGTCCGTTATCCTCCTGGCAATCATGCGCATCAGCGATTCCTGGCAGCAAAGCCAGGGCAGTCTATGGGAGAGCCTCTTGTATGGAGAGGCTGATTACCATCTCTATTTCGTGCCGGTGATTTTTCAGCTCTATTTACTGTTTGTTTTTTTGTTGAAGATAAAGCGCCGCCAGCTTTTTTGGCTGGTACTGGCGTCTGGGTTGTTGCAGGCAGTTTGGTTTGTGGCCATCCGGTATCTGGCGGCGCAGGAATCGACGCTTCTTACTGGCTTGACTGACGACCAAGTGCAGTACCGGCTTTTGACTAACTGGATTTTTTATTTTGTCTTTGGTGTCTTGTTGTCGCAACTGAGTTTGGAGCGCCTACGAAGACTGACGTTCTTGAAACCAGTGCTGGCCTTAGTAGTTTTGGGGAGTCTGGTTTGGGCAGTAACTGATTCCCAGGAGGTAATCAAAACAACCGGAGACATTATTTTTGCCACCGGCTTTACCCGACTGCCGGTGTTTGTTTACGCCACAGGGGTTATCACCGCTGTGACAGTCTATGGGCAGCAGCTGCTGGCCGGTGTCAGGCTGGAAAAAAATCCTCTAATGTTTATTGGTAGACACTCATATGCAATCTATCTTTCCCACACCTTGGTGCTGCGGATAATCGAAGCCTTTATGGAGGGCGGGACAGAATTTGCCGCGGTTACCTTGGCAGCTGTGTTGTTGGCAACGGGGTTGGTGGCTAGCAAGCAGTTTTCAGTTGGCTAAAACATGTTTGCCGCTCATTTCTCACTTTGTTCACATGTTTGCAAATTAAAATGTCACTGATATGGTTGATGAGACCACAGCTACTGAACTGGCTGCGACTACTAATACTACGGTGGATCCGGCAGAAGTTGTAGCCCAGATCAATGATTTAGTCACCGCGGTCCAAGACTTGCAGCGGGTTGTTTCTCAACATACGGAAAATTGGCAGGCGCTGATTGAATATCTTGATGGCCAGGGTGACTTGTACACAACTTTGCGCTCGGTAGTCAACTCATTAACAGTTGAGGAACTGCGGGAGTATTAAATAGTCACTGTACTGATGGAATATTTAGCTGGCAATTTTCTGGTCGCTTCGCGTCTGGTGAGACCGCTCATCTGGTGCTGATATTTTTTCACAAAATCAACTACTGTTTGAGGATGCTTGCGCGACATTTCCCTTAGAGTCCAGCCAATAGCTTTGCGGATAAAAAATTTAGCCCGCTTATTTTGCAATTTGTCTTTATAGAGTTTGTCAATCCAGCTTTCATCAAGCTGATCTGCTGCCATTTGGAAAAACAAATCCTTATCACCGCCTTTTCCTTGGCGGAAAAACAACAATTGTGACAGCAAAGCCGAACGCCGCACCCAGAAGTCGTCATCTTTGATCCATTTTTTCAAGACGTTATAAGTTTGTGGGTATTCGCTCAGTAGATGAGGCATGACTTGAATGATGAAATTATCCAGCAATGCCCAGCCTTTTGATGCGCGCATAAGTGTCTCCAAGAGCGGCAGATCAGCGGGAGTGAGTTTATCTTTGTGCAGCACCAAAATATCCAACGCCAGCATCCGCTCCTCAAACGAAGGCTGCTGCCACAGTAGTTTGACAAGAGTTAGAACCTCCTTCTTACTCAGTTGAATAAGCTGCTGTTTATTGTCTCTGAGAAACTTCTCCCGCAGACCAAAAGAGAGTCCATAGTGTTTGAGTTCGGAATATAGATAAGCCTTTTCTTTTTTTGCCCTTTCTTGGCCGAAATTCGTTTGACAAAACTTTTTGAATTCAGAGATAACAATTTGAGCATTCATAACAGGATTATAAACTACCTGAAGCCAAAATGATTTTGTCTGGTATAGTCTAACAATCATAATTGCTATAATTGCCGCATGGTCTCTTTGCCTGTTTTCCGCAAATACCAACATCTCAATAAAATTCTGGTCAGCCGTTCAGCTCTGGAGCACAATTATCGGGTGTTGGCTGACCTCAATCCCAACTTGCAGATTGCTCCTGTATTGAAAAGCAACGCTTATGGTCATGGCCTAAAGCTTGTGGCATCCATTTTTGACAAACTCAATCCGCCCTTTTTTATGGTGGATAGTTTGTATGAAGCTTATGAAATCAGAAAGCTGAAGCTGAAAACTCCGGTGCTGATCATGGGTTACACTCATCCTAATAACTTGAAGATCAAACGGCTGCCTTTTCATTTTGCCGTTTTTGATCTGGATACTGCCCGCGCACTCAACAGCAAACAGCGCAACTGCCCCGTACATCTTTTTATCGACACGGGCATGCACCGCGAGGGGGTCATGCCCGGCGAGTTACCCGGTTTTCTGAGTGAGCTGAAAAAGCTGACAAACCTCAGGTTGGTCGGGCTGGCATCTCATTTGGCGGATGCTGATAGCACCACCGGCGCCCGATTCACCGAAAAGCAATTACAGGTTTTTGAGGATGCGCTGGAGGTTGTGCGTGCACATGGTTTTGATCCCCAGTGGCGTCATGTGCAGGCATCCGCTGGAGTGATGACTGCCAAACATCCTGCCCTGAATGTTGCCAGGGCAGGGTTAGTTTGTTATGGTCTGAGTCCGCTGTCAAGTGCTCGTGCCGGCAAAATAACTCTACGGCCGGCTCTGACATTTACCTCAACCCTGGCACAAATAAAGATGCTCAAAAAAGGAGATATTGTCGGGTACAACCGGACATATAGATGTGCATCAGACATGACTGTCGGCCTGGTGCCGGCTGGGTATTATGACGGTGTGGACCGGAGGCTCTCCAATGTAGGTGTAATTAGTGTTGAAGGCGTGGAGTGTCCGATTCTCGGCCGCGTCTCTATGAACATGACTGTGATCGGGTTGGATGGCGTCAGAAATCCTCGGCTCGGTCAAAAAGCAACTATCTACAGCAACGACCCCAGTGCCGGTAACTCCCTAGCCAGCGCAGCGGCGCGGTGCAATACCATCCCCTATGATTTGCTGGTGCATTTAGCCGAAAGCATTCGGCGCGAAGTAGTGGAATAACTGTGCCGGATTTATTCCTCAGTCTCATCAGGGTCACGCTTCATTTTTTCTTCTTTTAAGCAGTCTAACAGGAAAATACTGATGTCCAACGATAAAAATTGCAAGCCGACTTTATCTTCATAAAACAAAATTGATTTATCCATCAATTCTTGGAGGGCAAGAAAATACTCGCTTAGTATTAAGCCGCTTAAAGCAGCGACGCCCTCTGGTGTGTCAGTTTCTTGATTCTTTTGTAAAAAGATTGTTTTCAGTACAGCTTTGGCTTCGGGACTCAGATCCGCATAAACTGATTTGACCGCAGCTCCCAAGCTGAAGTCGTAATCGGCAAAGGCGCTCCAGAGTTCCCTGCTTTTATCAAAACCTAAGATTAGGTGAGGAAATTTATCTTGAATGAGTTGTCTAATAGTGTCGGGGCCAGTTCCCGCTAGAATTACATCACCGGTATTGAGGTATAAGGTTTCACTGCTGCCAGTGTTTTGCATAGAGATAATAACTGTGGTGGGTTTGGTGATAACCGTGAAACGGCGATTTTCACTGAGAGTTGGGTAGTCCGGGATAATGTGGACTCTAATCTGATGCTGATATTCAATGAGTTCAATAAGGGAGTGAGTTTTTTTATTAAAATATTGGTCAACTTCTTCATAAGTCAAATGAGCATCGAGCAACATCCGTAAGATAGCTATATCTATCCAATAATCAGCAGGAAAGCCGGTTTTTTCCGGTGGTCGGGTAATTCTGACCAGTGCTTCATGACCATTTACTCTTCCTAGAACCATAGTGAAATACAAAGATTTTCAAAATGTACTAACAAATTATGGTTCATGTTTAGCTAGGTGATTAACCCTGGTATGCCCTTTCTAGTTCCGCAATATCTAGCTTTTTCATTTGCAGCATTGCTTCCATTACACGGTCGGCTTTTTCCTTGTCTTGATCAGACAGCATTTCATCTAACACCCTAGGTACCACCTGCCAGGAAACCCCATATTTGTCTTTGAGCCAACCGCATTGTTCAGAATCTGGAAAAGCCGAGAGGGCGGACCAGAGCCGGTCTATTTCCTCCTGTGTGTTGACATAGATCACTATTGAAATCGCTTCCGTAAATGTGAAGTCATGGTCACCGCCGCCATCCATGGCAATAAATTTTTCGCCTTCCAAACTGAACACAGAGTGAGCAACCGCATCACCATATTTCTCGGCGGTTTCCGGATCCATCATGCCATCGTTGTAGCGGTTGAGCGCATCTATTTTTGAGTTTTCAAAAAGTGAGGTATAGAGATTAATGGCTTCCTCCGCTTTGCCGAATACTTCTCGGGTGAAAAGAAACGAAGGGACAATCTTTTGTTCTACCTCCTCATCGGACCTGATTAACTGCCAGGAAATTCCAAATCTGTCACTTACCCAGCCATATTTCTCACTAAAAGGATAACTGCCCAATTCCATCAGCACCTCGCCACCATCGGCTAATGCCTTCCACAGCCAGTCTATTTCTTCATCGTCTGGCAGGGAAACGGTGAATGATATGGCCGGGGTCGGTGAGAAGAGATCGCCGCCGTTCAACGCCATGAATTGATAGCCTTCGAGTTCGTAGACCACTGTCAGCAGGCTGCCCTCAGGCATGCCTGAAACCTCTGCGGAGGCAGCATTGTAATATGCCCGTTCGCCGATTTTGGAGTTGCGGAATAGTGTCGTGTAAAACTCAACTGCTTCTTCGGCGTTATTGTTAAACCAGAGATTGGGGACGAATTTATGCATTTGTCCAGTTTGGAGAAGGTAAGTAATATCTTGGTAAGATTTTTTGTTGAAAATGGTAAGAGATTTCATTACTCAAGATGATTCACTATAAATTCATTTTTTGCCTTACAATATACTTACTATGCTCCTCATCATTGATTTTGGTTCCCAAACCACGCATTTAATCGGTAGAAGACTGCGGCAACTTGGCATTCTTGTTGAATACGCTGATGGAGAAAACGCGGCAGCTGTTATGAAGAAGCTAAAGAAGGCTGGCAACATGCCAATGGGCATCATTCTTTCCGGGGGTCCAGCCAGTGTTTATGAAAAGGGTGCGCCCACAATGGATCGGGCGGTGCTGGCAAGTGGTATGCCGATTTTGGGCATCTGTTATGGTTGGCAGCTGATGGCAAAAATTCTTGGCGGCAAAGTGGAAAGCGCTCATCATGAGTACGGTCCCGAGTTGTTAACCCATCAGGAGAATATTTTCAAGTTGTCAAAAACAAAACACACCGTATTTATGTCGCATGGCGACTCGGTGACAAAGCTGCCATTGGGATTCCGAGCTTTTGCCTCAACCCGGCAGGTAAAAAATGCCGCCGTTGTCCATAAAAACAACAGATATTTTGGGGTTCAGTTTCATCCCGAAGTTGATCACAGCGAATATGGGTTAGAGATGCTCCGATATTTTGCAGAGAAAATTTGTGGGGAAAAAATTTCCGAGTTCCAGCTTGACCCGAAAGAAATAATCAGTCGAATCAAAGACCGGGTGGGTGATAAAAAAGTGCTCTGCGCGGTATCCGGCGGAGTGGACTCTACCGTGGCGGCGTTTCTCATCGGCAAAGCCATCGGTAAAAATCTCCTGCCCATCTATGTAGACAGCGGCTTGATGAGGGAAGGGACAACAGAACGGGTTCGCCACATTTTTACCAAACTTATTAAAGCAGATTTGGTGGTGGTAGAAGCTAAATCCAGATTTATGAAAGCCCTCAAGGGGGTCACTGATCCGGAACAGAAGCGCAAAGCCATAGGCAAACTTTATATTGAAATTTTTCAGGAAGAAGCCCGCAAGCATCCTGAGGCGGGATTTCTTGGCCAGGGCACAATATATTCTGACGTAATTGAATCCAAAGGCTCCAAAAAAGCTTCCAATATTAAGTCGCATCACAATGTAGGCGGTCTACCGGAGGAGTTACAGCTCCAACTGCTTGAACCCATCCGCGATCTGTACAAAGACGAAGTGCGGGAGTTAGGGCGGATACTTGGTTTGCCGGAGGAAATGGTGATGCAGCAGCCGTTTCCGGGACCGGGTTTTGCCATCCGCATCCGCGGCGAGGTTACTCCCGAACGGCTACAGCAAGCCAAAGCTGCCGACACAATCATTCTGGAAGAAATGAAGCGAGCAGGCTTGTATGATCGCGTCTTTCAGTGTTTTCCGGTGCTGACGGGTGCTTATAGCACGGCGGTCAAAGGCGATGCACGGGTCTTTGCCGAGGTGGTAGCGCTGCGTGCTTATGAATCGCGTGACGTCATGACTTCGCGCTGGGCGGATATTCCCTACGAGGTGTTGCAAACCATTTCTTCGCGAATTGTGAACGAGGTCCCCAAGGTGTCACGAGTGGTTTATGACATTACCACCAAACCGCCGGCGACGATGGAGTGGGAGTAAGAATCAGTTTTTTCCAGCTTCTTACCTTTTTTTGTGTTTTTTCCCAAGAAAAATATCTAAACTTGTGCGCATGGCAAGAACAGAGATTGAACAAGTCAGAGATACACAAAATCAGCAATTGCAAGTTGATCAGGTTGAAACCAGGGATGATGCAGAATTATTACCTGATGTAAAAGTGGAGACAACCGATACTGCAGTCAAACTTGAAGGACAGGCATCAAGAAAATTTTCTGAGCTGACAAAGGAGTTGAAAGGTGCAACTGAGTTGGATCAGATTATTAGAGTTATGCAGAAATACACGGAGTTTTCTATGTTTCCGGGAGCAAGGCCTGGAAATTATGACGTGATTTATGTGGGCGCGCAAGTAATTGAACCCTCAGATGATGATGAGTTTTTGTACGGCCAGCCAATAGTGGCTAAATTGTCTTTGCCGATTGATTAGGTTTTGTCTTTGCGACGAATTCGAATAGTTGTACCCAATTTTCTACAGAGATGGGCCCGGGTTTAGTGTTCTTTTTGAGCGAGAGTTTTTGCATGGCCCAGTCAATTGACTGCTGTTGATACCAGCGGTGTAGATTGGTGCGGACAGTTCGGCCATTGCTGAAGCCGCGTTTGATAAACTGTTGGTAACACTTCCTTTGGTTCCATGACAATAGCGGTTGGGATTTTTTGATAAATTGCATTAGTACCGAGTCTACATGGGGATTCGGAGTAAAGTCTCTGCGTGAAAAATAATGTTTCACACGGAAATCAAACCAGGGACGGTAAAGTGCTCCAAACATTCCCGGATATGTTTTGCTGGCTAGTCTCTCGGCTAGTGCTTTCATTGTTACCAGATGGCAGTCAGCTGGCGGATTGGAATCATCTAACAACTTGCGAATAATCTTGCCCTCGATGGCAAAGGGAATGTTGGCAAAAACCTTATATGGCAGCCGCGGCAGGGGGTGACTCAGGATGTCAGCGTTGTAGATAGTCAGGTTGGGATGATGATTGAATCGCTGGCGGAGGAACCGGACCAAGCCCGCATCGATTTCTACAGCCACCACATACCCAGCTCGTTTGAGCAATTCGGCAGTAATAATTCCCCGGCCGGGACCGATTTCCAAAACCAGATCTTTTTTGCCAATAGAAGAATCACCAACAAGGTGCGAAACCAACTTGCGGTTATGAAAGAAATTCTGGGAGAGGAGCTTCCGCCGTGAACCGTACACCGCGAAACCTCATCATCACGTAGTTCATACTTGAGGGATATTATAACTGATTAAAAGTATAATTTCCGCCTGTCACTCAGACCGATCCGGGTTTTCAAAGCCAGCCCTGAGCTCATC
This sequence comes from Patescibacteria group bacterium UBA1370, assembly GCA_002306315.1. Lineage (GTDB taxonomy): Bacteria > Patescibacteriota > Microgenomatia > UBA1400 > PJMF01 > UBA1370. Next base: position 24,096 of record DBRK01000028.1, read on the forward strand.
CATTTTCTCTTACCCACTTCTTACATATGAATGCTATGGTTTTTGGACTAAGCTGCTTTCTAACGAGCCTTGCTTTGTTATCCGTTACTAATAATCTGTAATTAATAATGAGCCAACTAGAAAGGAACCATGGACTTCTCTCAAACTAAAGGCCAAGCCATAGTCAATAAAGTAATCGCCAACCTCAAAGATCGGGGGATAGATGCTCAGTTAGTCGCTAATGCTGAGGAAGCAAAGGAAGCTGTAAAAAAGATAATTCCCGACGGCGCCGAGGTAATGACGATGATCTCAATTACTTTAGACCAGACGAGTTTGGCTGAGATGCTTAACAAGAGTCCTTATGTCTCGGTAAAAAACAAACTTAAGTCTTTGAACCGCGACACTCAGAACCAGGAAATGCAGCAACTTGGCGCCGCGCCGCAGTGGACGGTCGGCAGCGTTCATGCTGTGACAGAGGATGGTCAAGTGTTGATTGCCTCCAATACCGGCAGCCAGCTTCCCGCTTATGCCTATGGTGCGGAAAATGTGGTCTGGATTGTCGGCACTCAAAAGATTGTCAAGGATTTTGACGAAGGCATGCGCCGGATTGAAGAATACATCAAGCCTCAGGAGTCGGAGCGCGCCCGTGAGGCATATAATCTACCCGATTTCAGTACCAACCTCAGCAAACTTCTGATTATTAACAAGGAAATCAAGCCAGGTAGGATTAAGCTGATATTTGTGGATGAGGTATTAGGATTTTAAGTATCGAGTAGGACAAGATGACAGAAACCAGGCGGGAGCTACCTTCTTCTGAAATACCGGTAAAGTTTACCTTATGGCTGAATTATCAAGCAGCCCATGAATTAGAAAGTGAAACAAAAACGCAACTCGGACAATTGCGTGATTCTATTTTGAAAACTAGTGATCTTGCAGCTTTGGAAAAGGTAGCCAGATCGGTAGCTGGCTTTGAAGTGGAAATTCGCAGCAAACCAGGTTTAATCATCATCAAGCATCAAGGTAAGCTCGTAATGCAAATTCATGTGATTATTGGGTAATTTCATCAAACTCGATTCAGCTTTTCAGTAAGTGAGTTGTGTGATATATATAGGCATATCGTATTTCCCCTGCCCATAGAAAGGTTGCTATAGCAATGCCTGGCCGGCAAGAACATGTACCTGCTGTTAATCGGGAAAAAACTCGCGCTTTTGTTTTGGTAGGTTCAATGTTCAGTGATGGACCTACAACTGCAACTGTAATAGATGTCAAAAAAGGTTTATTCACTACTTCTGTGACAATTGATTTCGGGGATGGATTTCCTTCAGTGTTGCCATTTAACGGTCGACCGACTATCAAAGATGTAGCCAGCGCATTAGGCATGACATATTGTGTGGATACAGAATCCTTGATTACTCGTTGAGCAGAAAGATCGTGGAACAAGCTTTCACCATAGATGATTCCAAGCAGAAAATCCTATTATGCCAACTCCTTCACCAGAAATTATTGAGAACCGAGGAGAAGAAATATCATCGCTTCTGGACCAAACTATTGAGACCAACAGAGGGAGCTTTGTGGTGAAGGAAGTTGGCTATGTTGGTAATCAAATCAGAATTAAGCTAGAGCAAAAGTCTGCAACATTTGTTTTGTTTTTTGATGCGCGTTTGAGTAAGCAACAGTTGATTGCGGCAGTGAAAGATCATTTTAGAATAGTGTTATAGCTGCTACTCTCGAGTTAATGAGCGAACACAGATGTCAGAGCAGTTTACATTGCAACAAAGTTGCAATAAACTGCTAAAAAGTGTATAACTAGGCTGATATGAAAAAACGCTCCCACTCCAGTGTTTCTTTTGTAGTTAAAATCTTCATCACACTTGCCGCCATTGGCTTATTAGCTCTTCTCAGTATTTTCGTTTTGCGTTTGTCAAACTTTGGATTAAGGCGCTCTGTACCTAAGTTTCTACAGCCTAAACCAATCAATGGCATGATCATGCTCATAGAGTTTGAGAGTATTGACGGTATCCTGCAATGGGAAAAGGAGTTGGATAGCCGCAATATTACTGCTCTAGTCAAAGTTCAAAACAATGTGCTTGAAGAGCATCCGGAGGTATTCAGACGATTGGCAGAAAAAGGTTATGAAATCGCCGGCGGCTATGACGAGGCGCCATTTTGGGATATGTCTTATGAAGAACAATACCGGCTTTTGAGGGAATCCCAGGAATTAGTTGAACACATAACCGGTAAAAGGATGCGGGTTTTTGGCAGTCGTTATTTTGCCTATGACGAAAACACTCTCAAAGCTGCCGATGATCTAGGAATTGATTATATTTTAGCCCGTGGCACTCAGGATGTAGCATCTGTAATCTATGATCCTCTTGAGTATAACGTCCATATTATTTCTGTGACCAATGTGGAAAACGGGGAAATGGGCCGTGGTTCTCTCTGCGACTATAGCCTCTGGGCACGTGGGGCAGGGGCGGATGAGTTTGCAGCAATTCTGGAAGAAAGCATTAACAAGAAGCCCGACAATATGATTTTGGTTTCCCATGCTTATTTAGGTGGCACTCGGTTGGAATGGTGGGAGGAATACCGGAAGATTCTTGAGTCTGACAGAGTGCATTGGGTTGGTTTTGATGAATGGCTCGCTGCCCAGGATGTAATAACCATGGCGAATGCTGACATTCCATTTAATGATGAAGTCAAATATGTTCAGCCTAAGCCGGTAATGGACATGGATAAATATGTGCCAATTCCTGGTATTGCTGAGGATGAGTTGGTGATGTTTCATAATGGCGTGGGTGAAATGTGTCTGGATGCCTTAGCTTTTTTTGCCGAGAACAATCTTCCAGTCAAAGAATACTTGAGCAGCGAGCCCAACTTCCATCAGTTGTTGGCAAAATACCGGGAAAAATATCCGGTAAGCGAGGGAGTTTCTGATAGCTATCAGTATTTGCCAATTATTTTTTATCATGGAAAAGCCTATTCAGGGTTTGATGATGAAGTTAGGGCACAAATTTTATCTGATTAAATTTGCCTCCTTTTTGCACTGCTAATTTGTAATTGGACACACTGCAATATGAGCAAATTTGAGTTCAAGCTGCGGGGTCTATCCATATTAAATAACTTTCCACGCTTGTAAGAAATCCGTAAAACAAGTGCTATTTTAGCCTGGTAATTGAGGTTGATATGGGTTGAAAAACTGGCTTAAAGTGATAGTAGGAAAAAATTGTTTTTCTGTCTTTTGACAGCAAAATCATTTAGGAACTTGCTACAGATGGCTTCAAAGAGATTTTCCAGGCGTCTCAGGTGGTTGCTACCAGTTATTGGTCTGGGAGTTTTAGCGGCGATCTTTGTCTACATTTCCACGCGGTCATATGCGGCTGATCCCCCTCCCAACCGCTCAGGTTCAACTTGGGGAGGAAGTGAAAGCGACCAGGTCAAGAGAGTGGTAGTTGCCAACAACGGCCTAACCTATGTGTCAAGCACCCCTTTTCGTAGA